>NZ_JBNZCE010000010.1:0-91751 GCF_050589265.1 Actinoplanes sp. G11-F43 | reverse complement strand
CCCCCCCCCGCGGCACACGAACGGGGACCCTCGCCGGTCAGCCGACGGCGGCGCGCAGGTTCCAGGACGTGCGGCGGGGGTGGGACGGCAGGGCGATGCGGCCGGTGCACCACAGGAGCACCTCGGACGGGTCGCCCGGTGGGGCGTCCGGGAACAGGCGGGACAGGACCGCTGACGCCAGGTTCGCCGGTGGGTGCCACCGGATGTGCAGGCCCCGGGTCACGTCCCAGGTGTGGACCAGGGTCTCGTTGACGCCCAGGGCGGCGAACCCGGACGGGTCCGTGGGGCCCCAGTGCCAGGCGCGGGCCTCCGGTGGGGCGGTTCGCAGCGCCGCCTCCAGCAGGGCGGCGCACGACGACGCCGAGCGCAGGATGAGGGGCGGGGGCGTGCCGGGGCGGATCTCCAGGTCCACCGGCAGGTAGTCGCCGGAGACGCGGCCGGCCAGCTGGGTGCCGTAGGCGATCAGGTCGTGGGCCACGTGCGCCGCCGTCCGGGCGCAGGACCAGTCGAGGTCGCCCGCGCGGACCTCCCAGTCCTGGTCCTGGGCCGGCTCCAGGATCCGCAGCATCTCCGTCATCGCGGCACGAACATCCCCAGCGTCCATGGCCGTAATCATGCCGTGACAGCATCGGGTCATGCCCAAGGTGGACAGGCGGCAGCGGCGCACCCTGATCGCGGACGCCCTGATGCGGGTCGCGGCCGAGCACGGGCTGGAGGCGGTCAGCCTGCGGCAGGTGGCGGCCGAGGCGGGGGTTTCCGCGGGCATGGTGCAGCACTATTTCCGGACCAAGGACGAGATGATGGCGTTCGCGATGGAGGTGGTGCGGGAGCGCAATCAGGCCCGGGTGACCGAGGCGGTGGCCCGGCTGGGTGACTCGCCGCAGCCGCGGGAGCTGTTGCGGACCATCATCGGCACGCTGCTTCCGCTGGCGGACGAGTCGCGGGCGGACGGTCGGGTGGCGCTGGCGTTCCTGGCATACACCGCGGTGCGCCCGACGGCGTCGGAGGTGCTCCGGGACGAGACGGCGCGGATGGTCGGGTTCTTCGAGAGCCTGATACCCGTACACCATCAGGCTCGTGGTCTTCTGGCGTTGATGGAGGGCATCGGTGTCTATCTGCTCGGCGGGCAGTACACGCCGGACGAGGCCCGCGCGACGCTGGAGGCGCAACTCGACCTGCTGTACGGGAGTCCATGAGACGGGAATTGGCCCGGTCGGGGGCGGGTGATTGTGGCTACGCTTCCCGGGCACGTCCGCCGACCGAATGGGAGAGTGTGCTGGTGAAGCAGGCGCAACGGCTCAAGGCTGTCCGGTACGACATTCGCGGGCCGGTCCTGCGCCGGGCCACGGAGCTGGAGGCCGCGGGCAACCAGATCATCAAGCTGAACATCGGCAATCCGGCGCCGTGGGGTTTGAACACGCCCGATCCGATCCTCTCCGACGTGGTGCACAATCTGGGCGCCGCCCAGGGGTACAGCGACGCCCGCGGCATCTATTCGGCGCGGGTGGCGGTCGCTCAGAAGTACCAGTTGCAGGGTGTCACCGACGTCCAGCCGGAGGACGTGATGCTCGGCAACGGCGTCTCCGAGCTGATCGTGATGTCGTTGCAGGCGCTGCTGGACACCGGTGACGAGGTGCTGGTCCCGGCGCCGGACTACCCGTTGTGGACGGGTGCGGTGTCGCTGTGCGGCGGCCGGGCGGTGCACTACCGCTGTGACGAGAGCAACGGCTGGCAGCCCGATCTGGATCATCTGGCGTCCCGGATCACCGCGAACACCCGGGCCATGGTGATCATCAACCCGAACAACCCGACCGGCGCGGTCTACTCGCGCGAGGTCCTGGAGGGCATGCTGGACATCGCCCGCCGGCACGGGCTGCTGGTGTTCACCGACGAGATCTACGACAAGATCGTGTATGACGAGGCGGTGCACCACACCGCCGCCGCGCTCGCCCCCGACGTGCCGATGATCAGCATGGGTGGGCTGTCGAAGACGCACCGGGCCGCCGGGTTCCGGTCCGGCTGGCTGGCGATCACCGGCTTCACCGGGCAGGACACCGACTATCTGGAGGGCCTGCAGCTGCTGGCCAACATGCGGTTGTGCCCGAACGTCCCGGCCCAGCACGCGATCCAGACCGCGCTCGGCGGCTACCAGAGCATCGAGCCGCTGGTCCAGCCCGGCGGCCGCCTCTACGACCAGCGCGAACACGCCTGGCGCGCACTGACCGCGATCCCCGGCGTGGAGTGTCACCGGCCGGAGGGCGCCCTCTACCTGTTCGCCCGCCTGAACCCGGAGATCCACAAGATCCACGACGACGAGCGCATGATCATCGACCTGCTGGAGTCGAAACACCTGCTGCTCTCGCACGGCAGCGGCTTCAACATCGACACCACCGATCACGTGCGCTTCGTCTTCCTGGCGCCGGTCGACGTCCTGGACGAGGCGATCGGCCGCTTCGGCGACTTCCTTTCCAGCTACAAGCAATAACCCATTTCTTTGTACGGTCGTCGCAACGCCGGCCGTCTCGTCCCCGCGAGGCGGTCTCGGCACCGGACCGCAGCGCGGCCGCCGGGCGAATGCGACGGTCACCCGGGCGACGGGTCTCGCGGCACCGTCGCCCACGCTTCGTTACGATCGACCCTCGCCGAAGCGGGAGTGGTCATGCGCGGTTCTGCCCAGCAGTGGACGACCGGCGCACTCCTGGCCGCGGCCCTGCTGGCCGACGTGTGGACGGCCGGCGCCGCCACGATCAGCGAACCGCCGTACGACACCTGGTGGGCCATCCCGAGCGGCGTCCTGATGGCCGGTCCCGCCTTCCTGGTGTCCCGCCGCCCGATCGTCGCGGCCGTCGCCGCGTTCACCGTGCTGGTCGGCTGGTCCGCGGCCCTGCACCTGATCGACGGCCGGCCCGCCGACCCGGTCACCCCCACCGCGGTCCTCGCGTCGGCGCTGATGGTGGTGAGCGTGGTCCGTCGGAGCCCGGCCCGCACCGTGGTCGCCGTCGTGGTCCTGCTGGCGGCCGGGCTGAACATCGCGGAGGCGCTGCAGGGCGCGCTGCCCGGTTCGGTGGAGTCCCTGGCCTTCGACGCCGTGATGCAGCTGCTCGTCTTCGGCCTGCCGGCGGCCGCCGGCTGGTACATGCGCCACCGGGACACCACGACCGAAGCCGCGGTCGCCTCCGCCCGGCAGCGCGAACGGGTCGCCCTGGCCCGTGAGCTGCACGACGTGGTGGCCCACCACATCGGCGGCATCGTGATCCAGGCGCAGGCCGCGCAGCTGACCACAGCGATGCGGAGCCCGGTCCTGCCGGTGATCGAGAAGGCCGGCACCGACGCCCTGTCCGCGATGCGCCGGATGGTCACCGTCCTGCGCGACGTCACCCCGGACCGGCACCCCGCACCGCGCGGCGCGGCCCGAGACGGCGGCCTCGCGCACCACGACACGAACCTGATCGCCGAACTGGACGCGGTCGCCGCCACCCCGCCGGGCGGCACCCCGGTGCGGCTGATCGTCGACATGACCGAGCCGATCCCGCCCGAGGTCGAGACGTCGGTGCTGCGGCTGGTCCAGGAGTCGGTGGCCAACGCCCGCCGGCACGCGACAGGCGCCCACGAGATCCGGGTGACGGTCCGCTCCACACGGGACCGTACGAGTACTGGTGAACGACGACGGCCGCCCCGACCCGATCCCGTGGCGGCACGGCAGCGGATTCGGGGTGATCGGCATGCGGGAGCGGGTCCACCTGCTCGGCGGCCGTTTCTCCGCCGGCCGTCACCCGGACGGTGGCTGGCAGGTCCTCGCCGACCTGCCCCTGGCCCCCACCGGCCCGGCCCGGCTCTGATCCCTCGCCGACCACCGGCTATTCGGGCGGGGCGGAGATCCTCGGTGGGCGGTTCTCGTACGGCGTCGACAGCACCACCGTCGTCCGGGTCGTCACGTTCGCCGCCGTGCGGATGTCCTGAAGGAGGCGCTCCAGGTCGGCCGGGCTCTTCACCCGCACCAGAAGCATGTAGAAGTCCTCCCCCGCGACCGAATAACACGAGTCGATCTCGGACAGATGGGCCAGGCGCTCCGGGGCGTCGTCCGGCTGGGACGGGTCGAACGGGCGGATCGCCACGAACGCCGTCAACGGCAGGTCCAGCGCCTCGAACGACACCCGGGCCGCATAACCGCTGATGACACCCCGCTGCTCCAGCCGGCGCACCCGCTGGTGCACGGCGGAGACGCTCAGGCCCACCCGCTCGGCCAGGTCGGTGTAGGACAACCGGCCGTCCGCGGTCAGGGCCGACACGATCGCCCGGTCGATCTCTTCCACGACGTCACATTACTGCCTGTGCCTACCGTGTCATCTCGCGGGCGATCACGAGCCGCTGGATCTGGTTGGTGCCCTCCACGATCTGCAGCACCTTCGCCTCCCGGAACCAGCGCTCCACCGGATGGTCGGCGGAATAGCCGTACCCGCCGAGCACCTGCACCGCGTCGGTGGTCACCCGCATCGCCATGTCGGTGGCGAACAGTTTCGCCTTCGCCGCCTCCACCGTGAACGGCCGGCCGGCGTCCTTGAGCCGGGCCGCGTGCAGCAGCAGCGCGCGGGCCGCGGACACCCCGGTGGCCATGTCGGCCAGCATGAACCCGAGCCCCTGGAACGAGGCGATCGGCTTGCCGAACTGCTCACGCTCCTTCGCGTACGCGGTCGCGTAGTCGACGGCGGCCTGCGCCAGCCCGACCGCACACGCGGCGATCCCGAGACGCCCCGCGTCCAGGGCTTTCATCGCGATCGTGAACCCCTCGTTCTCCCCGCCGACCAGCCGGTCCCTGGGCACCCGCGCGTTCTCCAGCACGATCTGCGCCGGCGCCGACGAGCGCAGGCCCATCAGCCGTTCCGGAGCCTGCGGCAGCAGGCCCGGCGTGGAGGCGTCGGCGAGCACACACGAGATGCCACGGGCGCCCGGCCCACCCGTACGGCAGAAGATGTTGTAGAAGTCCGCTTTTCCGCCATGGGTGATCCAGGCTTTGGTGCCGTCGAGCACGTAGTCGCCGCCGTCCGCGACCGCGCGGGTGGTCAGCCCGGCCGCGTCGCTGCCCCCGTGCGGCTCGGACAGCGCGTAGGCGCCGAGCAGTTCTCCGCCCAGCATCTCCGGCAGCATCTTGCGCTGCTCCGGGGTGCCGAACCCGGCCACCGGGAAACACGACAGGGTGTGCACACTGACCGCCTCGGCGATGCCCAGCCAGGCGCCCGCCAGGATCTCCAGGACCTGGACATACACCTCGTACGGCTGGGCGGCGCCCCCGTCCGCCTCCGGATAGGGCAGCCCGAGCAGCCCGGACCGGCCCAGCGTGCGCAGCACCTCCCGGGGGAACTCGCCGCGCGCCTCGAAGTCGTCGACCTTCCCGGCCAGCTCCCGGGTGGCGAGCTCGGCGGTCAGATCGAGCAGGTCGTGTGCTTCAGGGGTGGGAAGCAGTCGCTCAACGGTCATGCCGTCAGCCTAACGAGCGTTCACCCGTGGGGAAGCCGGGCAGGACTACCGTGTTGCCGCATGGAAGAACCTGCCCGGCACTACTGGAACACGATCGGCGCGACCAAGGAGTTCACCCATCCGGTGGATCTCTCATGGCTGGAAACGATCGGGCGGGACGTGCGGGTGCTGGACTACGGGTGCGGGTACGGCCGGGTCACCGCCCTGCTCGCCGACGCCGGGTTCACCGCGGTGTCCGGAGTCGACGTCTCCGCGGCGCTGGTCGAACGCGGCCGGCGACAGCGGCCCGGCCTCGACCTCACGGTGATGACCGCCCCGCCCCGGGTCGACGTGCCGGACGCCGGTGTGGGGCTGGTGCTGCTGTTCGCGGTGCTGACCTGTGTCCCGGCCGATCCGGATCAGCGGGCCCTCGCCGCCGAGATCAGGCGGGTGCTGGCGCCCGGCGGCACCGTCTACGTCAGTGACCTGCTGGTGCAGTCCGACGAGCGCAACCGGCGGCGGTACGGGCCGGGCGGGGTGTTCACCACCGACGACGGCGCGGTCTGCCGCCATCACACAGCGGACCATCTGCGCGATCTCTTCACGGCGGCCGGATTCCGGATGCTGGCCGAGCACCGGATCGAGGTGGCCACCATGAACGGGCACCGATCGGACGGGATCCAGCTACTGGCCGAGCGTGTCTAGTCTTCGGTCGATGCCGGCGGGCGCACGGGACGGCTTGCGTCCGGCATCCAGCCAGGCCACACCTGCTCGTCGGCGGAACTCTAGGATGCGGCGGTGCAACGGATCCGGGTCACTGACGAGGGCATTCTGGTGACGTACGTCGAAAAGCCGTTGATCTCGGTCTTCGGCAACGTCGTGCGGCCCGGGAGCGAGAGTGAGTTCCTCAGCCCGTGGGACGACGTCTACACCGTCTGGCTGGGGTCGGTGACGTATCCCCCGGACGAGGTGCCGACGCCGGAGTTGACGATCGACCTGGTCTACGGGGAGTACATGGAGATCCACGCCGACGCGGAGGGGTTCGGCGAGGCGATCGGTGAGCTGTGCCGGCGGTCGGGGGTGCCGGTGCCGGCGACCTACGAGGGCACCGAGATCTGGTTCGCCCGGGAGTGAGCGCGGTGCCCCGGACGAGGAGCCGGGGCACCGGCCGGTGTCACAGCAGGTCAGGGTCGGTGGGCTGGGGCACGTCGCGCAGGTGACGGTTGTGGCGGGGCTCCTGCCGGGACTTGGCGTCGTTGAGCCGCCGCCGCAGGTCGTCGCGGCAGTCCATCACGGCGGCGTGCAGGTCCTCCAGGGACGACGTGGTGACCACCTTGTCGCCGCCGCTGAGCCAGCACTCCAGGGTCACCTTCTGGCCGGGCGCCATCCGGTCCTTGACCGAGATCTCCAGCGCGGTGGCGTCGGCGTGGAACGAGGCGAGCCGGTTGTCCAGGGTGCCCAGCAGCTCAGCGATCCAGGTCCGGTCACCCTGCGAGAATCCGGCCCCCATCCGCAGGCATTCCGCGACGGTGGCCGGGTTGGCGACGGCGCTCATCTGATCTCCTCATCGTCCGGCTAAACGGTCAGAGATCACGTACCCATCCTGGCCGGAACGAATCGTCCTCATCGCATCGGGCGCATCCGATTCTGGTAGAGATAGACGCTGGTCAGCGCACCGATGCGGGCGCCGGCGGTGTCGGCGGAGCGGAAGTGGATGCCACCCCACACCCGGGCGCCGATCAGCTCCTCGAGGGCGCCGGAGAAACTGTCGTAGTAGCGGGTGGTCCCGGTGTCGGCGCTGGTGGCGTGGAACGGGATGTCGTCGCGGCCGAACAGCAGCCGCAGGATGGTCATGTTGGAGCCGGTGGCGCAGGCATGACCGGACGTGTAGTCGGGGCTGCCGGGGGTGACCAGCAACGGCATCCAGGTGGGATCGCCGGTGGTGGCCGGGTTGCCGTCGATGGCGGCGAGCTGGACGGCGGTGACCGGCCGCCAGAATCCCCAGTGCCGTTTCTCGTTGAAGCAGGCCGTGTTGGCGTCCGACGCCGCGATGTTGACCATGGCGAGCAGGCGGGCGGCCTGGACGGTGGTCAGCCGCCGGGTGACCGCGAGCTGCCGGTTGATCTCCCATTGGCCGAGTCTCCGGTCGTGCCACCAGCGGGCCGCGTCGGTCTGGTCGGCGGTCCGCACCGTGCTCGTCGCGCCGCCGACCCGCACGATCTCGGCGAAGTCACGGGTGTAGGCGGCGCTGGTGAGCGCGGGCGGCCCGGCGGTGCGGAACATGCCGGCTCGGGGCAGCGCGAACGGGCGCAGGCCGGCCGACCAGGCACCCTGGTTGGCGTAGGTGGGCGGGGTGGGCCGCCACTGGCCGGGCGCGGTGCCGACCGGGA
Organism: Actinoplanes sp. G11-F43; assembly: GCF_050589265.1. Taxonomy (NCBI): domain Bacteria; kingdom Bacillati; phylum Actinomycetota; class Actinomycetes; order Micromonosporales; family Micromonosporaceae; genus Actinoplanes; species Actinoplanes sp. G11-F43. The sequence continues at coordinate 83,907 of NZ_JBNZCE010000010.1, read as the reverse complement.
ACTCCTCGGCCTGGAAGGCGCCGTCCCCGGCCCGGGAGGCGAGCATGGCGGCGGCGGTCCGGTCACCGACGGCGATTCCGGCGGCCCGGCCCCGGCCGACGCCGGCGAGATAGTCGTCGTACTGGGCGCGCAGCCGGTCCCGCTGGCCCGGGAACAGGGCGGTCAGCACCCGGTACGAGGCGGTGGCCACGGCCGCCGGAACCGATTCACGGCCGGTGGTGCGCGGAGCGGTCAGATAGGGCTGGTACGGCGTACCGGCGATGGCGTTGACGGCGTCGTAGACGGCGCCCTGAACCATGGCGAAGCTGCGGCTCTGCACCCAGGGGTTCTCCCGGGCGACCTCCCAGACGGCGGTCTCGGTGTACTCGTTCCAGAGCAGCACCGGATCGGGTGCGGCGGCCGTGGCGGGGGTGGCCGGGGTGAGCAGGAGTGCGGACAGGATCAGTGCGAGTGTGCGCTTCATAGGTGCATGAAAGTCGATGCGTCTGGCGAAAATCTGTCAGCGATAGGGTGCCGGTATGGATTACGTACGGCTGGGCGGCACCGGGTTGAAGGTCTCACGCATCTGTCTGGGCATGATGACCTACGGATCGACGACGTGGCGGGACTGGGTGCTCGACGAGGAGGCCGCGACCCCGATCGTGAGACGGGCCGTGGACCAGGGCATCACCTTCTTCGACACCGCCGACATGTATTCGGTGGGTGGCAGTGAGGAGATCACCGGGCGGCTGCTGCGCGCGTTCTTCCCGGGCCGGGACGACTATGTGCTGGCGACGAAGGTGTTCTTCCCGATGGGTGCCGGGCCGAACGACGGCGGCCTGTCCCGCAAGCACATCATGGCCTCGATCGACGCGTCGCTGCGCCGGCTCGGCACCGACCACGTCGACCTCTATCAGATCCACCGCTTCGACCGGGAGACGCCGATCGAGGAGACGATGGAGGCGCTGCACGATGTCGTACGGGCGGGAAAGGCCCGGTACATCGGCGCCTCGTCCATGCATGCGTGGCAGTTCGCCAAAGCCCAGTTCACCGCCGAGCGTCACGGCTGGACGAAGTTCGTGTCGATGCAGCCGCAGTACAACCTGGCCTACCGGGAGGAGGAGCGGGAGATGCTGCCGTTCTGCCTCGACTCGGGGGTGGGGGTGATCCCGTGGAGCCCACTCGCCCGCGGGGTGCTGGCGCGCGGCCGGGCGGCCGGGTCGGTGCGGGCCCGCACCGACCGGATGATGGCCCTGCTGTCGACCGAGGACGACTTCGCGGTCGCCGACGTGGTGGCGGACGTGGCGAAGGCCCGGGACACCTCGCCGGCCCGGGTGGCGCTGGCCTGGCTGTTGTCGAAACCGGCGGTGACCGCCCCGATCATCGGCGCGTCGAAGACGTCGCACATCGACGACGCGGTGGCCGCTGTCGACCTGGAACTGACCGAGGGGGAGATCGCGGCGCTGGAGGGCCCGTACCGGCCGCACTCGGTCATCGGGTTTTAAAAGAGACACTAGGCTGGCAGGCGTGAGACCTCTGCTCGCAGTCGACGCCCCCAGCCTCTACTTCCGCGCCTTCCACGGCATCCCGGAGAAGGCGGCACGGACCGAAGCCGGGGAGCCGGTCAACGCGATCCGCGGCTTCCTGGACATGCTGGCCCAGCTGATCCGGACCCGGCGCCCGGATCGGCTGGTCTGCGCGCTGGACGCGGATTGGCGGCCGGCCTGGCGGGTGGAGCTGGTGCCGTCGTACAAGCAGCACCGGGTCGCCCACGGTGATGTCGAGGAGGTGCCGGCGTCGCTGGAGAAGCAGGTGCCGGTGCTGCTGGAGGTGCTGGCGGCGATCGGCATCCCGGCGTTCGGGGTGCCGGGCTTCGAGGCCGACGACGTGCTCGGCACGCTGGCCGCGACCCAGCCGGCGCCGGTCGAGGTGGTCTCCGGTGACCGGGATCTGTTCCAGCTGGTCGACGACGCCCGCGGGACCCGCCTGCTCTACTGCGGCCGGGGGGTGGCGAAGCTGGAGGACGCCGACGAGGCCCTGGTGATGGCGAAGTACGGGGTGGAGGCCCGGTGGTACGCGGATTTCGCGGCGATGCGGGGTGACCCGAGCGACGGCCTGCCGGGAGTGCCGGGGGTGGGTGAGAAGACCGCGGCGAGGCTGATCGAGCGGTACGGCGGGGTGGAGCGGATCGTGGCCGCCCTCGACGATCCGGACGCCGGTTTCGCGCCGGGGGTCCGCACGAAGCTGGACGCTTCCCGCGACTACCTGGCCCGTGCGCTGCCGGTCTGCAAGGTGGCCCTGGACGTGCCGCTGCCCGATTTCGACCCGGAGCTGCCGCGTGCCCCGAAGGATGCGGACGCCCTGCTCGCCCTGGCCGAACGGTGGAATCTGGCGGGGTCCGCCCGGCGGCTGGTGGACGCCCTGGCGATGTAGCGGATCACTTCTCCTCAGATCACCGGCGGCGACTCCGATACGGCGGGTCGGAATCAGTCCACCTGGTGAACGGAGTACGCATTGTCGACGCGAGTGGTTCGCGCGTGCTTCGGCGTCTGGACGCTGATCATCACCTGCGTCTACTACGCCTTCCCGGGCGCCCAGCTGTACAGCTGGGCGGCGCTCGGGTACTCCGCGGCGATCGCGGTGCTGGTGGGCGTGTGGATGCACAGGCCGAGCCGGAAGCTGCCGTGGTTCCTGATCAGCCTGGCGATCGCCTGTTTCACCACCGGCGACACCTGGTACAACCTGATTCTGGCGCTCGGCGGGCAGCCCGGTTTCCCGGGCCTGGCCGACTTCTTCTACCTGGTGTTCTATCCGTTATTCACGGCCGGCCTGCTGATGCTGGTGCGGGCCCGCAACGGCGACGGCGACAACCGGGCGGCGCTGCTGGACGCGCTGGTCCCGACGGTCGGCCTGGGCCTGCTCGCCTGGGTGTACTGGATCGCCCCGTTCACCCGCGCCGACCACCTGTCGACGGTGGAGAAGCTGGTCTCGATCGGCTACCCGCTGGGTGACGTGCTGGTGCTGGCCGTGATCCTGCGGATGGTCACCGGTTCGGGCAAGCAGCTCGCCTCGCTCAGCACCCTCGGCCTGGCCATGATCGGCCTGCTGATCTCGGACGTCTTCTACGGCCAGTCGCAGCTGAACCAGGCGTGGTCGCTGGGCGGCCCGGTCGACCTGGGCTGGGTGGTGTTCTACTCGGCGATCGGGTTCTCGGCGCTGCGCCCGTCGATGCGGTCGCTGTCCGAGCCGGTCGAGCGGGCCGACTCGGGCATGGACAGCCACCGGCTGTTCTGGCTCAGTTCGGCGGCGCTGATCGCCCCGGCCGTCCTGGCCCTGGAGTACATGCAGGGCAAGGAGGTGGAGATCGAGCGCGGTGGCGTGGTCGACGCCCCGGTGATCGCCGGTGCCGCCGCCGTGATGTTCCTGATGGTGCTGGCCCGGGTCGCCGACCTGGCCCGGTCCCAGCGGCAGGCCGGCAGCCTGGAGCGGGCGCTGCGGGAGGCGAGCGCGCTGCTGTTCGCGACCGCCACCGAACGGGACGTGTTCAAGGCGGTCACCGCGATCGTGAACCGGCTGATGCCGCCCGGCCAGCAGTACCACCTGCACCTGCCGGAGCCGATCCGGGTGGACGGCCCGGTGGAGCGCGAGGTCCGGCTGATCAGCACCGCCGAACTGCCCGAGGGCATGCGTTCCGGCGGCTACCTCAGGGTCATCTACGCGACCCAGCCGCTGCCCGGCGGCCGGGTGTCCCGGATCGCGGTGGGCGCCGACGACGACGTGCTGCGGCTGCTGCTGCCCGCGTTCCAGACCCTGGCCACCCAGATCTCGGTGGTGCTGGAACGGATCTCGCTGACCGCCGAGGTGAGCAAGGCCGAAGGCGAAGCCTGGTTCCGTACGCTGATCCAGAGCGCCGCCGACGTGATCCTGATCGTCGAGCCGGACGGCACCATCCGGTACGCCACCCCGTCCGCCGAACTGCTGTTCGGTGTCGACCCGACCGGCAACCCGCTCGGCGGCATGATCGCCGACTCGTCGCAGGGCGCGCTCCGGGAGATCATGAGCCGGGTCCGGGCCGGTGTCGGCGAACTCGACGACATCGAACTGACCGCGCTCCACACCGACGGCCGTACCGTCGAAGTGGAATGTGATCTGCGGGACCTGCGCGAGGACCCGACAGTGGCCGGCCTGGTGATGACGCTGCGGGATGTCACCGAGCGGCGCGGGCTGGAGAAGGACCTCACCCACCAGGCGTTCCACGACGCGCTGACCGGGCTGGCCAACCGGGTGCTCTTCCGGGACCGGCTGGAGCAGGCGTTCTGTGTGGCCGAACGGGACGGCGCCACCCTGGGTGTGCTCTTCGTCGACCTGGACGACTTCAAGGAGGTCAACGACACCCTCGGGCACGCGGTCGGTGACCAGCTGCTGCTGCACGTGGCCGACCGGATCGGGTCGATCATCGGGACCGGCAGCACCGCGGCCCGGATGGGCGGCGACGAGTTCGCCATCCTGGTCGAGCAGAGCAACTCGGTGGACGCCGCCGAACGGGTCGCCGCCCAGCTGGTGGAGGCGCTCGCCGGCTCGGTGGAGATCTCCGACGGGGCCGGCGGCACGCACGTGATCAGCGCCCGGTCCAGCGTCGGGGTCGCCACCAACCGGGACGCCGACACCGCCACCGAGCTGCTGCGGCACGCCGACCTGGCGCTGTACCTGGCCAAGGGCAACGGCAAGGGCGGCTGGCAGCGGTACCAGAGCGACCTGCACACCGCGATGATGCAGCGCCTGGAGATGCGGACCGCTCTGCACGAGGCGATCGAGCAGGAGCAGTTCGTGCTCCAGTTCCAGCCGATCGTCGAACTGATCGACCAGAAGATCACCGGCGTGGAGGCGCTGGTCCGCTGGCAGCATCCGGTCCGCGGGCTGCTTGGGCCCTACCACTTCGTGGAGGCCGCCGAGGAGAGTGGCGCGATCGTCGGCATCGGCAACTGGGTGCTGCGGGAGGCGCTGCGCCAGTTCGCGCAGTGGAAACGGGAGAACCCCGAGACCACCTTGCGGTACGTCAGCGTCAACGTGTCGGTACGCCAGTTCCGCAGCGACGACTTCGGCGCCCAGGTCCGGGCCGCGCTGGAGGCCAGTGGCGCACGCCCCGAATGGCTGCTGCTGGAGATCACCGAGAGCCTGGTGCTCAAGGACGCCGACAAGGTGCTCGCCGACCTGAAGGCGCTGCGGGCGATGGGGGTCAGAATCGCGATCGACGATTTCGGTACGGGCTACTCCTCACTGAGCTACCTGCGCCAGATGCCCGTCGACGTGCTGAAACTGGACAAGTCGTTCATCGACGACATCCTGCACAGCCGTCAGCAGCACGCGCTCGTCGACGCGATCGTCACCCTGTCGCACAACCTGGACCTGGCAGTGGTGGCCGAAGGCATCGAGGAGGCCGGCCAGCGGGCCGCGCTCGACGCGATGGGCTGCCAGTACGGTCAGGGCTACCACTTCGCCAAGCCGCTGTGGCCCGGAGACGTGCCGGCGATGGCCTCGCAATACGAGCCGCACCCGGCCGAACACCAGGCGGTGTGACGACATCCGACAGAGCGTGCGGGTGGTTCGACGGATATCTACTGGCGCGGGCGGCCGGGAGGAGGCAGTGTCGGGGATGTGCTGAACAACCCCGTGTGGGCCGCCCTCTCCGGGCCGCAGGCGTGTTTCGCCGAGGCCGCGGGCAACGCCGCCCGATACCTGCCCGACATCGCCCCGTTCGCCGCGCTCAGTGACCCCGCCGATCCGTCGGCCTGGCGCGACCTGGCCGGACTCACCGACTACGCCGTGCTCACCGGCCCGTCGATCACGCCACTCGCCGGCTGGCGGGTCGGCACGGTCACGCCCGGTGTGCAGATGATCGGCCAGAGCATGTCCGGCGTGGAGGACCCCGGCGCGGTCCCGCTCACCGAGAAGGACGTGCCCGAGATGCTGGAGCTGGTGGCCCGCGCCCAGCCCGGCCCGTTCCTCAAACGCACCGTCGACCTGGGCCGCTATCTGGGGATCCGGGACGACGAGGGGCGGCTGGTCGCGATGGCCGGCGAGCGGTTCCGGATGCCCGGCTGGACCGAGGTGAGCGCGGTCTGCACCGACCCGGCCTGGCGCGGCAAGGGCCTGGGCGCACGCCTGACCCTTGCGGTGGCGGCGGGCATCCTGGCCCGGGGCGAGTTGCCCTTCCTGCACGCGGTCCAGGACAACACCGACGCCATCCGCCTGTACGGCCGCCTCGGCTTCACCCACAACGCAGACGTGATCTTCGCGTCCTACCGCATCTGACCTACCGTTCCGGATAGCGCGACATCCTCCGGCACGCTCTGCACCACACGCCGGCTGGGCAAGCTCACCAACAGGCACACTGAAGTCGACGCCACCCCACAGCCCACTCAGCGTGCCGCACAGCAGCGCAACCTAACCGGTACGCGACACACAAAACGACAGACCACCCCACGTGCCGCACAACGGCGCAACCCGAACCGCACCGCGGCACGCGAAACGGCGGGCCGCGCCATGTGCCGCACAGCGGCGCGAAACGAACCGCTACGCGGCACACAAAACGGCAGGCCACCCCGCGTGCCGCACACCGGCGCCAACCGAACCGGTACGCGGCACACAAAACGGCAGGCCACCCCGCGTGCCGCACAGCGGCGCGAAACGAACCGCTACGCGGCACACAAAACGGCAGGCACGCTGCGTGCCGCACAGCGGCGCGAAACGAACCGCTACGCGGCACGCGGAACGGCAGGCACGCTGCGTGCCGCACAGCGGCGCGGAATGGACCGCTGCGCGGCACGCGGAACGGCGGGCACGATGCGTGCCGCGAAGCGGTGCGGAACGGGGCGGGGTGTGGCACGCGGGTGGACGGGACGCATTCGCCCGGCGGGCGCGGGTCGGCCGGGAGGGCACGCCTGCGTCGCGGGGACGAGGCGGGACCGTTTGGTGGGGCGTACCAAATTAGATTTGCCCGTGGTTGGGGGGTTGTTCGTCGGCCAGCTCGAAGGCTGCGATGTGGGCGTATTTGTAGTCGATCGGGTCGTGCACGCTGTGGGTGCGGGCGTTGCGCCAGTGCCGGTCCAGGGCATATTTCGCCGCGGCCGAACTGGTGCCGCAGAGCGTGAACAGCTCCGACGAGGCCTCCAGCGCGACCTCGGTGCCGAACGCCTTCGCCGCGGCCACCGCGAGTGAACCCCGCGCCGCCGCCTCCGCGCCGGACGGGATCAGCCCCACCTCGGCCAGCGTGCCCGCGGCGGACTCCAGCAACGCCTCAGCGGCACGGACGCGGGTCGCCAGACGGCCGTAACGATGCCGCACGTGCGGATCGTCGGTGGCCGCCGACGCGCCCTTGCGCACCGCCTCCGTCGACGGTCGCCCTTTCTCCCGCAGAAAACCACGGGCATCCCGGAGAGCGGCCCCGGCGATGCCCACCTCGATCGCGGTGTGCACCAGCTGCGCCCGCGCGCCGAGCTGCTGCGGCGTCTCGAAGGCTCCGGACCAGTCGATCCGCAGCCCCGGCTCCACCGGCACGCCGGTGAACGTCGCGGTGCCCGAGATCGTCGCCCGCTGGCCGATCATGTCCCAGTCGGTGTCGATCGCGACCCCGCTAGCGTCACGCGGCACCAGGGCGAGAACCACACGGCCGGTCTCGTCCAGGGCGCTCGCCGCGATCCATGCGCTGGTCAGGGCACCTGTCGTGTAGTACTTTACGCCGTTCAGAAGACCGCCGGTAATCCGCGTCGTGAGGTCCTGGGCGTGTTTACCGCCACGTTCGGCGAGGCCGTTGCCGAGGCGCCGGCCGGCCAGCACGTCACCCAGGATCCGCTTGCGGGCCTCCGCGCCACCGTGCACCACGATCGCGTCGACCATCAGATAGTGGCCCTGCGGGATCTGCGCGATCGCCGGGTCCGCCATCGCCAGGATCCGGGCCACCTCGGCCAGGGTGCGCGGGCCCAGGCCCGGCCCGCCGTCCGCCGCCGGAACGGTGATCCCGAGCAGCCCGGAGGCGTCCAGGGCGGCCACCGCCTCGTGCGGGATCACCTCGGCGCCGTCCCGGTCACGCTGGATCGCACCCGGTTCGAGCAGGTCGGCGAGCTGATGGGCGGCGGCGATCGCGGCGTCGTGGTTCTGGGGTACGGCCATCCGCCGATCCTATGATTCTCAAGTGGGCGGGCGGGCACCCGATCTGCACGCCATGTGGCTCTGGGCACGGTTCGCCGTCGACGTCCTGACCGTGCTGATCCTCACGCCGGTCTTCTTCCCGTGGGGCGGCCTGGCGATCGTCGGGGTGGTGCTCAGCGCGCTCGCCCTGCGCCGGCGGCACCGGGCCGGGCGCGCGGGCGCCGACGGCCTCACCGGACTGGCCGGCCGGGCCCGGTTCCGTGAGGTGTCCGGCGGCCTGCTGGCCCGTGGTCACCGGACGGCGATCCTGTCCGTCGACGTGAACGACTTCCACAAGATCAACGAAGCTTTCGGCCATCGGGCCGGCGACCGGGTCCTGATCGAGTTCGCCGGCGTGCTGAGCACCTGCGTGCCGCGCCAGGCGCTGGCGGCCCGGGTGGGCGACGACGAGTTCGCGGTGGTGCTGACCGGGATCGACACCCCGGAGCAGGCGTACGAGGTGGCCGGCCGCCTGGCCGCCGCCCTCGGCCCGGTACTGATCGACGGCCGCCTGGTCCCGCTGGGCGCGGGCATCGGCGTGGCGGTGTCCGGCCCCGGCGAACTCACCCTCGACGAGCTGACCCACCGCGCCGGCCTGGCGATGCGCAAGGCGAAGTCCCTGGGCCCGGACACCCGCTGGGCGATCTGGCAGCACCCTCCGGACGAGACCGCCCTTCCCACCGCCGCCTGACCGTCACCGTCTGCGGGGTACGTACACCTGATGCCCGGCGTCCCACCACAGAACGTGGAACACCGCCTCATCCAGGAATCCCCATAGCCGGACGGCGCCCTCCAGCCGGAACCGGAAGAGCTCGTCCCCGACCACCTCGTCCAGGCGCAGGTGGAGAAAGCGCTGCTGAGCCTCCTTCTCCAGGGTCACCAGGTCCTGGCTGTGGTGCTTCCGATGGCCGCCCGACATCTGGGCCCGGATCTCCCGCCACGTCAGCCTGCCCATCTCACACAGAAAGTCATGCAAGAGGACATGATCGCCGGATCGAAGCCATGACCACGATCCGCTGTAGGAACGGTCGGCGTAGCGGAACGAGAACGACGGGAAACGGTCGTCGACCGTACGGTCGTCAGCACCGGTCCGCGGAGTCCTCCGCCCGCCGGCGAGTTGCTTCGCCGCCTGCGTGCGGACCTTCTTGACGCCCACGGCCGGCCTCAGATCGCCGTCTGCGCCGGAGCGTCCCAGCCCTCCCATGTCAGTTCTTCGACCGAGGTGGCATCCTCCGCGGCGTCCAGCGCACCGTAATACTCGGCCAACGCCGCCTGGGTGATGACTGCGTGGGAACGCGCTGCCGGTGCGAGCCCGTGCCGGGCGTCCCGCCAAGGGCTCTCCGCGTGGGTGAGGTGGGAGAGTTTCCGGCCGTCCAGCGCCCCGTACGCGCCGAGCACGATGTCGACGGTCTCCCGCTCGTCGGGTGCCAGCCGATCGGGGTCGCCGCCCTCGACGACGCTCACCTCGAACTGGCCGCGGTGGCTCTGGTAGAGCTCGGGGACGACCGGGCCGTTGGCCCACGCCTCGATGCGCTCGGGGAACAGCGGCCGGTCGTCCCAGACGAGATGCCAGGCCTGGCTGTAGTAGACGAGCTTCTGCAGCTTCATCGCGGAGACAGGGCCGAGCCTGGCCAGAATGTACGCGGCGACGTCATGGGCGGTTGCCACCGGAACACCTCCTGACCTGTGCAAGCGCTTCGGGCTTCGTCCGGTCAGCTTAGCGATGAGGTGTGACAATGTCCGTCCCTTGATCAGCGGCTGGTTTTCCGTTCGACAGTGTCGCCTCACCTCACTCGGGACGGGAGGCATCGTTCGCATGACATCGATGTCCAGAAGTCGACTCGCCCGCACGCGGGTTCCAACGAGCCATGTGCCGCGACGTGACGGCAAGACATTGATGAACGTCATGTTTCCAAGGTGGGATTGTTCTTTTTTGTTCGGACACGAGAAATTCACGGGGATCATCATCTTGTGACGTTCGGGTTCCGTAGATCTGTTACGTCCGAAACGGACGACCTAAGGAGCCGTTCATGCGCCTCTTCCCCCGTCCCCGCACCCTGGTCGCCGGGCTGGCCGCCAGCCTGATGTCGCTCGGTCTGCTGGTCTCCCCCGCCCAGGCCGCGCCGACCGGAATCCCGTCCAAGGCGACCGCCCAGACCTACCTGAACGCGCTGACGGTGGCCGCCGAGGCCAACGCCGGCACGTACGACCGGGACCTGTTCCCGCACTGGATCACCATCAGTGGCACCTGCAACACCCGGGAGACCGTTCTGAAGCGGGACGGTACGAACGTGGTCACCAGTTCGGCGTGCGCCGCGACGTCCGGCACCTGGTACTCGCCGTACGACGGGGCCACCTGGTCCGCCGCGGGTGACGTGGACATCGATCACGTGGTGCCGCTGGCGGAGGCGTGGCGGTCCGGTGCCAGCGCCTGGACGACCAGCCGGCGGCAGAGTTTCGCCAACGACTTGACGCGTCCGCAACTGATCGCGGTCACCGACAATGTCAACCAGTCGAAGGGCGACAAGGACCCGTCGGCGTGGCAGCCGTCGGTGACGTCGTACCGGTGCACGTACGCCAAGATGTGGATCGCGGTGAAGTACTACTGGGCGTTGACCCTGCAGTCGGCGGAGAAGACCGCCCTGCAGACCTCGCTCAACACCTGTTCTAGCTGATCCGGTCGGCGGCCACCGCTGTCGCGACCTTGTCGACGATGGCGGTGGCACTGCCGGCCGAGCCGTTGACGATGATCGAGAAGACCACCCCGCCGGTGTAGCCGGAGAGAGCGTTCACCCCGGTCAGCGTGCCGGTCTTGGCCCGCACCCGGCCGGCCGCCACGGTGCCGCGCATCCGGTTGGCCAGGGTGCCGCCGACCATCGGGTCCGGGTCGCCGGCCACCGGCAGCGCCGCCTGATAGGCCGGGAACCAGCTCCGCCCGCGCACCGCCCGCAGCAGTGTGGTCACCTGGCGGACGGTGACCCAGTTGCGTCGGCTCAACCCCGATCCGTCACTCATGGTGAGCAGCCGGGTGTCGACGCCGAGCCGTCCGAGGGCTGCCGTGGCCGCGGTCAGCCCGGCCGGCCAGCTGCCCGGCCGGACCGGCGCTAAGGTTTTGATCAGAATCTCGGCGTGACCGTTGTTGGACAGTTTCAGGAACGGCCGCAGGATCTCGGTCAGCGGTGGCGAGGCGAGGGCGGCCAGGTTGCGGGCGTTCTTCGGGACGACCCCCTTGCCGGTACGCCCCACCACGGTCATCCCGTGCCGCCTCAGTGCGGCCCGGAAGATGCCGGCCGCGGTGGCCGCCGGGTCGGGCACCGACACCAGCGCCGTTCCGGACCGGCCGGCCCCGATCGACCCGCTGACCGTGACGTTCGCGGTGCCGTGGACCCGTACCGCGTCGACATTGTCGGCGGAGCCGCGGGTGACCGCCCGGTTGGCCACCCGCACACCGGCGGCCGGCGGCCACACCCGGATCTCCGGCCGCCGCCCGGCCACCCCCCGGTAGCGGATCTCCACGGCGGCGGTGTCGTAACGGGTGTTCGCGGCGAAGGTCAGGGCGGAGATCGGCGCGGTGTACCCGTACGGCTCGTCCTCCCACGACCAGTCCCGTCCGAGCGGCACCCGGTCGAACCACGAGTCGTCGGCGACCAGCCGCGCGGATCTGCGTTTCGCCGCTTTCGCCACGGCGGCGGCCAGCTGGTCGTACCGCTGGTGGGTCATCGTCGGATCACCCCGGCCGACCAGGTAGAGGGTGTCCCCGGCGGTCAGCACCGAGGTGCGGAACCGGTGTCCCGGGCCGAGGATCTCCAGCGCGGCGGCCGCGGTGAGCAGTTTCTGGTTGGAGGCGGGCAGCACCCGCAGTCCGGGGTTGCGCTGGTAGAGCACGGCGCCGGTGGCCGCGTCCCGGACGTCGACGGCGATGGTGGCTCCGTCGAGTGCCCGGTCGGCGAGGATCCGGTCGAGTTCACCGGCGAGGGACGCCTGCGCGGGAGCGGGCACGAGCAGCAGAGCGCTGGCGACGGCCATGACGAGACGCATGCCGCGATCGTCACATATCGGTCATAACCACCCGGCTGCGGGTGGTGAGCCGGCCGATCAGCAGCACCGCCACGGCCAGTCCGACCATGATCCACCAGCCGGCCGCCCCGGCGCCGGCTCCCGCCACCGCGCCGATCACCGCCACCCCCAGCGCGGTTCCGACCTGACGGCTGGTCGAGGCGATCGCCGCGGCCACCCCCGCCCGGGATCGCGGCATACCGGACACCGCGGTGTTGGTGATCGGTGTGTTGACCATGCCGAACCCGAACCCGAACAAAACGTACGCCACGAACAGCTGCCACACCGGAGTGCCGGCGGTGACCATGGTCAGCGGCAGCAGGCCGAGCGTCATCGACGTACCGGCGATCAGCAGTGGCAGTCGCGGACCGCGACCGGCCACCAGCCGACCGGACAACGGCGACGCGACGATGGTCATCACCGCCATCGGCAGCGTGTGCAGCCCGGCCGCCAGCGGCGACAGACCACGGGTCTCCTGCAGATAGAGGGTGTTCAGGAACAGGAACCCGCCGAGTACGGCGAACGCGCACACCGCGATCAGGGTGGCCCCGGCGAACGGGGCGCCACGGAACAGCCCCAGCTCGATCAGCGGCTCCGCGCGGCGCGGTTCCCACCACAGCAGCCCGGCCAGCGCCAGTGCGCTCAGCCCGAAACAGCCCACGATGACCGGATCCAGCCAGCCGGCCGCCGGGCCCTCGATGATATCGAGCCGCCCACCGCCTGCAGCATCCGGAAGGCGATCAGCCAGCCCAGACTCGGCGCGACACTGCACAGCAGCGAGGCCGCGGTGAACAGCGCGAGCCCCGTCTGAAAGACCCGGCGCCGGCCGATCCGGTCACCGGTCGACCCGCCGAGGATCAACAGACTGGCGATGACCAGCGTGTACGCGTCGAGAGTCCACTGCAACCCGGAGACCGGCGCGTCCAGGTCGTCACGGATGGCGGGAAGCGCGCTGTTCACGATCGTGACGTCCAGGCTGATGATCAGCAGGCTCATACAGCAGATCGCGAGCACGAGGTAGCGGCGGGGCACCTGTCGGTTCTACCCCTTCTCCGGGTCGCCTCAGGGTTCGGCCCCGGTCACCCAGAAGATCATCTTCTCCGCGTTGAGCTGATCACAGTTTTCCGGTGGCCCCGAATTGGGCAAGGTGGGCTGCATGCATATCTGGCCGGGCAACCCGTACCCGCTGGGGGCCACCTACGACGGTGGCGGTACGAATTTCGCGCTCTTCTCCGAGGCGGCCACCCGAGTCGAACTGTGCCTGTTCGACGAGAACGGCGCCGAGACCCGGATCGACCTGCCGGAAAGGGAGGCGCTGGTCTGGCACGGATACCTGCCGAGGGTGGTTCCCGGGCAGCGGTACGGCTACCGGGTGCACGGCCCGCACGAGCCGTCGTGGGGACAGCGCTGCAATCCGAGCAAACTGCTGCTGGATCCGTACGCGAAGGCGATCGACGGCGACTACCGCTGGGATCAGGCGCTGTTCTCCTACGATTTCGGCGATCCGGAGTCGTTCAACAGCGCTGATTCGGCGCCGTTCTCGCCACGCTCGGTGGTGGTCAATCCGTATTTCGACTGGGGCAACGACCGCCCGCTGAAGATCCCGATGTACGAGACGGTCATCTACGAGGCCCACGTCAAGGGCATGACGATCCGGCACCCCGAGATCCCCGACGACGTACGGGGCACGTATTCCGGCCTGGCCCACCCGGCGATGATCAAGTATTTGAAGAATCTCGGAGTGACCGCCGTCGAGCTGATGCCGGTGCACCAGTTCGTGCACGACAGCGGGCTGATCGAACGGGGCCTGACCAACTACTGGGGTTACAACACGATCGGATTCTTCGCCCCGCACAACGGCTATTCCTCGTTCGGTGGCGGGGGCGGTCAGGTGCAGGAGTTCAAGGCCATGGTGAAGGCCCTGCACGCGGCCGGCATCGAGGTCATTCTCGACGTGGTCTACAACCACACCGCCGAGGGCAACCACCTGGGCCCGACGCTGTCGTTCCGGGGTATCGACAACCCGGCCTACTACCGCCTCGTCGACGAGGACAAAAGATACTATTACGACACCACCGGTACGGGTAACAGCCTCAACGTCCGGCACCACGAATCGCTGCGGCTCATCATGGACTCGCTGCGCTACTGGGTGACCGAGATGCACGTCGACGGCTTCCGTTTCGACCTGGCCGCCGCGCTGGCCCGGGAGTTCCACGAGGTGGACCGGCTGGCCGCCTTCTTCGACCTGGTCAACCAGGATCCGGTGGTGTCCCAGGTCAAGCTGATCGCCGAGCCGTGGGACGTCGGCGACGGCGGATACCAGGTCGGTGGATTCCCGCCCAACTGGACCGAGTGGAACGGCAAGTACCGCGACTCGGTGCGCGATTTCTGGCGCGGCGAACCGTCCAGCCTCGGTGAGTTCGCGTCCCGGTTCACCGGCAGTTCCGACCTCTATCAGGACGACGGCCGCCGGCCCATCGCGTCGATCAACTTCGTGACCGCGCACGACGGTTTCACCCTGCACGATCTGGTGTCGTACAACGAGAAACACAACGACGCCAACGGTGAGGGCAACCGCGACGGCGAGTCGCACAACCGGTCCTGGAACTGCGGCGCCGAAGGCGAGACCGACGACCCGGACATCATCGTGCTGCGGGAGCGGCAGAAACGGAACTTCCTGGCCACGCTGCTGCTCAGCCAGGGCGTCCCGATGATCGCGCACGGCGACGAACTCGGGCGCACCCAGCACGGCAACAACAACGTCTACTGCCAGGACAGTGAGATCTCCTGGGTGGACTGGATCGACGCCCGCAACGAGGACGTGCTCACCGGTTTCACCCGGCGACTGCTGAAACTGCGCGCCGACCATCCGATCTTCCGGCGCCGGCGATTCTTCACCGGCGAACCGGCCGGCGATTCGAAACTGCCGGACATCGCCTGGCTGCGCAGGGACGGTGAGGTGATGACCGAGGCGGACTGGAACACCCGCAGCGGCATGACGATGACCGTCTTCCTCAACGGCAACGGCATCCCGGAACGCGACGCGCTCGGCGAGGAGATCAAGGACGACTCGTTCCTGCTGCTGTTCAATCCGCTCGACGAGGACGTCGCGTTCACCCTGCCGGACCGCGATTACGGCCGGACCTGGGAGATCACCGCCAACACCGCCGATCCGCTGCTGGCCGTCAAACGAAAGACCGCCCGCGCCGGTACGCAAGTCACCGTCACCCGACACAGCCTGGTGGTACTGCGCTGCCGTTACTAGGTTCCGCCACACAGAACCTAGGACAGCGAGCGGTACCAGGCGATCTTCTCGCGGACCCGGCGCTGCTCGTGCCGCAGCTGCTCCACCTTGGCATCGATCTCCCGATCGTGCTCCTCGAGCAGCTCGGCACGGCGGGCCGCGCCGACCTCGGTGTCGTCGGTCAGCAGCTCGGCGAACCGCCGCAGCCGGGCGATCGGCATGCCCGAGTCACGCAGGCAGCGCAGCAGGCCCAGCCGGGACAGGTCGTCGTCGGAGAACACCCGGCGACCCCCCGACGTACGCCGGATGCCGTGCATCAGACCGATCTTCTCGTAGTAGCGGATCGTGTCGATGCTGACGCCGAGCCGCTCCGCCGTCTCCCCCGGTGTGTAAGGCACGTGCGCCAGGTTACCCATTGGCATCCGTCCCTACTGGTGTGGCATCGCGGTCGATGAGAGGCTGAGGCATGGAACGCGCACCGCGGCCCCGGCTGCACTTCACCCCGCGTGCCGGACGCGTCGGTGATCTCTTCGGCGTGCTCGCGGCGGACGGGCGCTACCACGTCTTCTACGAGCACCGCGGCCTCGGCGGGCAGGACTCCGCCTGGGGCTGGGCCACCTCCGACGACCTGGTCATCTGGACCGAGCAGGGCATCGTCCCGGCGCCCGGCGACGCCCGGTGCGGCACGGTGGTGGCCGGGCCGGTCGCCTTCTACACCGACCCCGGCGGGCGGATCACCCGGGCCGTGCCCGAGCCCGGCTTCACCGGCTGGCGGCAGGACGTCCCCGCCCCGTTGATCACCGCGCCGCCGGCCGGAGTGAGCGACCTCTGCGATCCGTTCGTGTGGTGGGCCGGCAGCGGCTGGCGGATGCTGCTGCGGGGGCGGCTGCGCGACGGGGCGGCGGCGATCCTGCAATACCACTCGGCGGACCTGCTGCACTGGTCGTACGACAATGTCCTGGTCTCCCGGGCCGCCACCACCTGGAGCTGTCCGCGGCTGTTCCCCCTGGACGGCTCGTGGGTGCTGCTGGTGTCCAGCGGGGAGGAGGTGACGTACGCCATCGGCGACTACGACGGCCTGCACTTCACCGCCCGCACCTGGGGCACCTTCGGCCGCGGCGAGGTCGGCCACATCGTCACCTTCGTCGACGCGTCCGGCCGGCGCTGCGCCCTGGCCCGGCTCGGCGACGAGGACTCCTGGGCCGGCACGCTCAGCCTGCCGTGGGTCCTGTCGGTGCGCGACGACCGGCTGATCGCCACCCCGCACCCCAACCTCGACCCCTACCTGATCAGCGGGGCCACCGGGCTGACCGCCACCCGGGGCGAGGTCCGCGACCACGGTGACCTGATCCTGCGGATGCCGGCCGGTGGCGAGACCATCCTGTTCGCCGACGCCGACATCGTCGAGGTCACCGTCGAGGGCGTGAGCGGGCTGGGTGTGGCCCGGCGCACCGGGCCGGTCGTGCCCGGGGTCCGGTTCGCCCGGTTCGGTGGTTAACCCGCCGGCGCCCGGGCAAGCACAGTGGTATGCCTGGACGTGAGGAATTACCCGACACCTTGAAACGGTCGCCGAAGAAAGCGCAGCGGACCTTCATCAAGACGCACGACTCGGCGGTCGAACAGTACGGCGAGGGCGAACGCGCGCACCGCACCGCCCTGTCCGCCGTCAAACACTCCTTCGAAAAGGTCGGCGATCACTGGGAGGCCAAGGAGAGGAAAGGCCCCAGCGACGCCAAAGCAGCGGGTGGACGCGACACCAAGGCCTCCACCGCCGAGGGTGTCGACGCCAACGCCAGCAAGAAACACCTGCTGGACGTGGCCCGCCGGCTGGACGTCTCCGGGCGGTCCACGATGACCAAACCGGAACTCGTCGAAGCCATCAAGAAAGCCAACGCCCGGGAGACGCGAAAAGCACGTGAATGACCTCGATCGATTCGTACGGGCCCAGGACGGTGTCTATGACAGCGCCCTCGGTGAGCTGATCGCCGGGCGGAAACGTACACACTGGATGTGGTTCGTCTTTCCGCAGTTGGACGGTCTCGGCTCCAGCATGACCGCGCAGCGGTACGCGATCCGGGACATCGAGGAGGCGCGCGCCTATCTGGAGCACCCGGTGCTCGGGCCCCGGCTGCGTGAGTGCGCGGCGGCGTTGCTGGCGCACGCGGGCCGGGACGCCACCGACATCCTCGGGTACCCGGACGATCTCAAGTTACGGTCGTCGATGACCCTGTTCGCTCGGGCGGCCGCCGACCCCGCGGTGTTCGAGCAGGTCATCGAAGCTTTCTACGACGGCCCGGACGATCGGACCCTAGACCTGCTCGGAGCCTCTCCGCTGTCTTGGTAGTGCTAGCACCACCATTCTTGGTTCGGCTGCCTCTATCGTGCCCGCACCATCCTGGCGGGCACGATCCGGGGTATGGGTTCTCTGCTGGAATTGAGGGACGTCCACCACCGGCACGGCCGCGGTGCCGGCGCCGTCACCGCCCTCGGCGGGGTGACGGTCGGTGTCGTCCCCGGCCGTCTGACCGCGGTCATCGAGCCGTCCGGGGCCGGTAAGAGCACCCTGCCGCGGATCGCCGCCCGCCTCGATCTGCCACTGCGCCTGGCCGGGGTCCGGCCCGGCGGGTGGCGCATCCGGGCGGCGATCACCGAGGTCGACCTCGCCGACCGGCTGCGGCATCGTCCCGGCGGGCTCTCCGGCAGGCTCTCTGGCGGGCTCTCCGGCGGACTCTCCGGCAGGTTCTCTGGCGGGCTCTCTGGCAGGTTCTCTGGCGGGCTCTCCGGCGGCGAGTGGCAGCGGGCGGCGATCGCCCGCACCCTGGTCATCCGGTCCGCGCTGCCTTTTGCCGACGAGCCGACCGGGACCCTCGACCCGGGTGCCGGCCGGGCGATCCTGGCCCTGCTCCGGGAGGCGGTCGACCGGCACGGCCAGACCATCCTGCCGGCCACCCACGACCCAGCCGTTGCCGATTCGGTGATCACCCTGGTCGACGGCCGTGTGGTCCCCTCATCCGGCCTTCCGGTCCGGCCGATGCCTTCCGACCTCTCCGGCCCGCCGGGCCGGGACCGTGTCGGCGGGGTGGCGGCATGATGGCGCTGGCCTGGCAGAATCTGCGGGTGCGGTGGGTCTCCTCCGCCGCGGTGTTCGTCACCCTCGTGCTGGGCGCCGGTCTGCTCGCGGTGACCGGGCTGGCTCTCGCCGCCACCGCACACCGGGACCGTCCGCCGGTCCGCACCATCGACGCCGATGTGGTCGCGGTCGGGCCGGCCCGGGTCGGATCCCATCCCCTCTGGGCCGATCTCCAGTCACCCGCTCCGGTGCCTGACGCCGCAGCCGCCGACCTGGCCACCATTCCCGGCACGGTCCTCGACCGCTCGATCCCCGCCGTCCTGGCCGGGGTGACGACCGAGATCCATCCCTGGTCCACCGCACGCCGCATGGTCGCCGGCCGCGCCCCAGCGGGTCCGGGCGAGATCGCCATCAGTGCCGACTCCGCGTTCTCCGGTCGCACCAATTCCTTCCCCTCCTCCCCCGCCTCCTCTTCTTCCTCTTATCCGCGGTCCTTCCCTTCCGCCTCTTTCCGCGCTCCCTCTTCTCCGCCCTTCTCCCCTTCCGCTTCGTTCCCCGCTTCCTCTCCGCCCTCCTCCCCTTCCGCTCCCTTCCCCGATTCCTCTCCGCCCTCCTTCCCTTCCGCCTCTTCCTCTTACTTCTCTTCGTCCGGCTCCTACTTCTCCTCTGGCGGCGCGGGTTCGCTGGTCCCCGGCGATGCCGTTGCTGTCCGGACATCGCACGGCATGCGGTCGTGGACCGTGACGGCTCTCGTCGATGGGCCCACCGCGCTCTATGTCGCCGATCAGGTCGCGGCTGAACTGGCCGGGGGCCGAGTGGACGCCGTGCTGCTCCACGCCACTCCCGGCTTCGACGTGCCCTACCTGATCGTCCGGGCTCAGGCAGCGGGTCTCACCGCGTTGACCGGTGACAGTCGTTCCCGGGCGGAGCCGTCCGTGACGGCCGATACCGCTGCTCTGGCTGACACTGCCGCGCTGCTGGGGGTCCTGGCCGGGCTGGTTGTCTTCGCAACCATTTATGCCGTGTCCGCCATGTCAGGATTTATATACATAAGGCGTCACGGCGAGATGGGCCTGCTGCGTGTCATCGGCGCCGTCCCACGCCAGGTCTTCCGCCTGATGCTGACCGAGGCGATGCTGCTCGCCGTTCCGGCCACCTTGCTCGGTGCGCTGTCGAGCGTGCCGCTTGCCCCGTACTTCGGACGGTGGCTGGTCGCCACCCACCTCGCGCCCACCGGTTACACGATCGATGCCGACAGCCTCACAGCGTCCATCGATTCTCTCCCGTCTCTCCCGTCTCTCCCGTCTCTCCCGTCTCTCTCGTCTCTCTCGTCTCTCCCGGCCCTCTCGTCTCTCCCGGCCCTCCCGGTCCTCTCGTCTTCTCCGCCTCTCCCGGCGCTGCTCGGAGCCGTTGCCGGTGGGCTGTTCCCCGCCGCGTTGGGGATCCTGATCGCGGCACGACGGGTGGGCCGGCCCACTCGCGAGACCACCACGGACTCGCGGGGCATGACTCCGGCCCGGTGGGCGGCGGCGCTGCTGATGGGGATCGGTGCGGTGGGCGCCACCGCGCTGGGCGGCTCACTCGGCGCGGGCGAGGCGATCGTGTCGACCCTCCTGGCCACCTATCTGGCACTCGGCGCCACCGCGGCGCTGATCCCGCTGTTCGCACCCGCCCTGATCCGCGTGACCACCCGTCTGATCCGCGTATTCACCCGCCTGAACCGCGCGACCGCCCGCCTAAACCGCGTAAATGCCCGCCTGAACCGCGCGACCGCCCGCCTGAACCGCGTGACCGCCCGGCCGTGGCCCGGCGTGACGATGTGGGCGGCACGCGCCGCCGCCCTGACCGCCACCCGGCGTACCGCAGCGGCCGCCACTCCCGTACTGGTCACGACCGGTCTGGCCGCCACCCTGCTGACGGCGAACGCCACCGCTTCCCAGGCCACCGCCCAGGCCGCCCGCGAACGCCTGAAACCCACCACCACACTGATCACCGCCACCGACCGGGTCGGCATCCCCACCGAGACACTGCGGGCCTTGGCAACGGTTCCCGGGGTGACCGGTGTGGTCCCCAGCCGGGAGGAGACGATCTACACACAGGCCGCCGACCACGTGAACGTCGTCAACGCCCGCTACATCGCCCCCGGCCTGACCGCGGCCCTGCACTTGCCGGTCACGTCCGGAGACCTGGCTCTGGTGAACACGCCACCCGCACCCGTTCCATCCACGCCTGCTCCCTCCAGCCCACCCGGTTCGCCCAACACACCCGGTCCGTCCAGCCCATCCGATCCGCTCAGCGCACCCGGTCCGGCCCGCGCGGCCGATCCGGCCAGCACGCCCGATCCGGCCAGCACGCCCGATCCGGCCAGCACGTCCAATCCGCCCGGCGCGCCCAGCGCATCCGGTCCGTCCAGCGCATCCACGCTGTTCAGGGCCGGGACGACCTTGAGCTCCGGAGCTGGGGATGGGACCGGTGTGAATAGCACATTGGGTGAAGTCGATATATCCGACAAGTCGGCAGGGGCCGGTGAGGCCAGCGGGACCGGGAGCATCGGTGGGCTGGCCGCGGGAATGGATGTGGCTCGGGCCAACGGCTGGGTGCTCGGTAGGGAGGCGCGGTTCTGGCTGGCGGACGGGACACCGATGACGCTGCCGGTAGTCGCTCTGCTGCCGGAGAGCCTGGACATGACCTCGACGGTCCTGATTCCCTGGGGCCTTGCCGGGGGACGGGGCGCCGACACCGTCTACGTGACCGGTGATCCCGACCCGGCACGGCTCGCTGCGGTCACCGGGCTCGCCGCCGGAACCGGGCTCGCCGGGATCGTCCGGGATCCGGCGATCTACCCGGCCGACCGCGACGCCTGGACGGACCGCCTGAACCGGTCGGTGATGATCTCCATACTGGTCCTGACCCTGCTCTACGCGGCCGTCGCGATCGCTCACAGCATGGTCGGGTCGGCTGCCGGACGTTCTCGCGAGATCGCCGTGCTCCGGCTGAACGGAGCCACTCCCCGCCAGACCCTCGCCCTGGTCACCACCGAGACGGTGCTGGTCGCGGCGGTCGGCGTGCTGTCGGCTGCGACAGTGGCGACGGTCATCCTTCTCGGCTTGCGTTCACGTCTGGAGGCGTTGATCAGCGAACCCGTGATCACCGTGCCCTGGCCGCCGATCCTCGCCATCACCGGAGTGTGCGTCCTGGTCGCGGTCGTGTCCGGGGTCGTTCCCGCGATGGTGTTCCTGCGCACCCCGATCGCCCGGCTCGCCGCCCTCCGCGAGTGATGGCCATGTGGGGCCGCCGCAACGACCCGCGCGGAGTGATCGCCGTAAGAGTCCGCCGCACGAAACGACCACGAGCGACCGCCGCACCGGACGGTCTCGCGTCACCACCGCGGGAGGCCACCGTATGTGACCAGCACGGGAGACGCCGCGAGCGACCATCGCTGGGGCGACATCGTGTCGTACTGTGCCGGCTGTGGAGGTCGAGTCCTTCCTGTGTGTCAGCCCGCACCCGGGTGGATGCCCGTCCGAGCACTTCGCCGGCTTCGAGGCCGAGGAGCACATTCTCGCGGTCTCGGCCGGAGTCACGCCCGTACTGTGGCTGGCTCTCTTCCGGAACGGCGACCTGGAGGCGGACGGCACGCCGATCGTGGCGCGGCGGCGGGCCTTGTCGAACCTCTACGCCGCGGTCCCGGTCCTGGACCGGCTGTTCGCCGGTTCGGTGGCTGAGCACGCCGAACTGCTGCGGGAGGCGATGCGCTGGCTCCCCGGCGCGACGGTCACCATCGAATGGTGGGCCGGCGACGTGACGCCGGCCGTCCCGCCGCGGGCCGATGTCAGCACGGTTCTGGACCTGATCGGGGGCGCTCCGGCCGACGATGACGACCTCGCGGTATGGGAGAGGATCACCGGGCTCGCGGTGGGCAGCCGGATCGTTCCGGCCGATCTGCTGCTCGGCGGCGCTCCGGCGACGGAGGAACAGCGGGCCGGGCTCCGCCGTGTCCTCGGCCGGTCGAACATGCGCCCGGTCCCCTGGGAGATTCGCTTCTGACGGCCCCCGCGAGACCCGAGATTTCTCCCGGCAGCGCAAGGCTGTCGATTTGTGACCGCGCAACCGTTTCCGTCGTCACCGCCGCCACGCTCGGTGGAGCGTGATCGGGGAGGCTGACGAGGGATGATTCCGGGGTGAGTGAATTGCTGGACATCCGCCGGATCTATCTGGAACCGGCGGCCGCCGAACTGCCGCGGGGGCGCGAGATTCTGGAGCGCTGGCCGGACGCGACGATCGTCGAGATCGAGAGTCACCAGCGGATTCCGGAGGTGCACGGGGACGAGCGCAATGTCCGGCGCTGGGTGCGGATCAAACGTGAGGCGCTTGTCGTCGGGGTGAAGAAGACGCTGACCGCGCGGCCGAACGGGCGCTCGGCTGATTTCATCGCCCCGTCGACAGCCAATGGTTGTGCGATGGCGTGCGCCTACTGTTATGTGCCGCGGCACAAGGGATACAGCAATCCGATCACGGTTTTCGCAAACATCGAGCGGATCCGGTCGTACGTCATGAAGCACGCTCAGCGGCAGGGCCGCAAACCGGAACCGAACGAGTGTGATCCGGTTGATTGGGTGTACGACATCGGGGAGAACTCGGACTGTTCGGTGGACGCGATGGTGAGTGACAACGTCCGGGAACTGGTCGAGATGTTCCGGGTGCTGCCGAACGCCAAAGCCAGTTTCGCCACCAAGTACGTCAACCGGGATCTGCTCGGATGGGAACCGAGGGGACGAACTCGGGTCCGGTTCTCGCTGATGCCGGAGAGTGACGCGAAACTGCTCGACATCCGAACCAGCCCGATCGGTGAGCGGATCGCGGCGATCGACGATTTCGTGGCCGCCGGATACGAGGTGCACGTCAATTTCAGCCCGGTGGTGGTCCGTGCCGGCTGGCTGGCGGACTGGGGTGAGCTGCTGGATCGGCTGGATGCCGGAATCAGTGCGGAGACCCGGCGGCAACTGGCGGCCGAGGTCATCATGTTGACCCACAACCGGGGATTGCACGAGGTCAACCTGGGCTGGCATCCGCGTGCCGAGGAGTTGCTCTGGCGGCCGGAACTCCAGCAGGTGAAACGCTCACAGAACGGTGATCTGAACGTGCGATACCGTACCGGGGCGAAAGGCGGATACGTGCGGGCGCTGACCGAACTGATCGCGGCGCGTACCCCGTACATCAATGTCCGTTATGCCTTTTGAAAGGGGTGTGCACCGATCAGCGTCTTCGATGAGGTGGCCGAGAGCTACGACAGTCTGGGTGTGGAGTTCTTCACGCCGATGGGCCGGGATCTGGTGGCCGCGGCGCGGATCGGGCCGGGCGAGCGGGTGTTCGACGTCGGCTGCGGGCGGGGTGCGGTGGTGTTCCCGGCGGCCGCCGCGGTCGGCCCGAAGGGGCAGGTCGTCGGCACTGACATCGCTCCGGCGATGGTGGCCCTGACCGCGGCGCGTACGGCCGCTCTGCCGCAGGTGGAATTGTCGGGCGGCGATGAAGGAGATCGGGCGGCTGGCGGTGGATCCGCCGCGGCCGCCGTCGCAGGACGCCACGTTCCAGAACGAGGATTGGTTGCGGGAGGCGGTGGCCGCTGCCGGATTCGCCGGTACGGTCGTCACCCGGTCGACCGTACGCAGCGATTTCCGCGATCGGGACCATTTCCTCGCCTGGGTCGGTTCGCACGCCGGTCACCAGGTTCTCCGGCGGGTTCCGGAGCAACGCCGGCCGGAACTGCTCGACGCTCTGGCGACGATTTTCCCGGGCCGGCCGTCGATCAGCACCCGAATCCATCTGGTGGTCGCCGGAAAACCGGGCCCCGCCACGTGAGCGGGACCCGGTTCGCGCACTAGGCGGCGAATCGTGCGGCGATCCAGTCCGCGACCAGGTCGGCCGATTCGATGACGGCCTGGTCGTGGTTGGCGCCCTCGATGGTCTCGAAGGTCAGCGACACCCCGTACGAGGTGATCTGCCCGGCGAGCATCTCGGAGAGGAAATAGGGAACGTCCACATCGTCGGTCCCGTGGACGAGGAGGATCGGTGCGCTCGGCGCGGTCTGGAGCGGATTCTCGTAATTGGCCATCTTGTTGACGACCGAGGTCGGCACGACACCACCTTCGACGAGTTCCTCGGCGGTGAAGTCCTCGAAAGCGTCGAAGATCTGGTAGAGGCAGCCGGTCTGCAGCACGCCGAGTTTCGCCTCGGCCGGGGCGGCCAGCACCGACTTGGGGTTGAACGACGGCTCGACCGCGTTCACACCGTAGAGCGCCATCACCAGATATCCCTGCGCCGGGGTGCCGGCGATGTAAGGAATGATCTCCTGAGCATTGGAGAGCGGGGCGATGGCGGCGGTGCCCTTCAAAACCAGATTGCCGTCGTACGAGGGAGCCAGCTGACTGGCGAAGAGTGCTCCGGCACCGCCTTGGGAATGGCCGTCGACGACGTACTGGGTGGACAGGGCGGAGTCGAGATATCGGGCGGCACGCACGTTGTCGATGAGCGATCGGCCGGCACTCGCCCCGATCAGATACGGGTGGGCTTGGGGCGTACCCAATCCGGGGTAGTCCGGCGCGGCGACGGTCCAGCCTCGGCTGAGCAGCTCAGCGACGGCGATTCGCGCCTCCTCCCAGAAGACCGCCTGGTTGTTGGAGGGCGCGCAGATGTCGGCGAGCCCGGTGGTGCCGTGCCCCCACGCCACGATCCTGTTCTTCTTTCCGGTCTTGGGGGTGAGCACGAGGCCCGTCGCGGTGGTCAGGCTGCCGTTGATGTTGGTGGTCACGTACTGGATCCGTTTGCCGTTGGCGAGAACGGACAGACTGGCCGGCAGGCTCGCTGTGGTCGAGCTCAGCACGAGTCCCGGCACGGTCGCGTACGCCGGTCCGGCGGTGGCGGCCAGCACCCCGCACGCGGCGATCAGCGCGGCGAGGATCAGACGGGAGATCTTTTTCAATGGCACCGGGTTCTCCTGCGAAATCCGAAGTGGATGATCGATGGATGCCACAGCCTAAAACCGATCTTCCCCGGAACGGATCGGTAACCACGGGTAGTGGTGCGTGTCTTTTCAGGCATCGGCACACGTCAACCGACCGATGTGCCACCGAGCCCCGAAAGATCCAATTAAGCGGTCGTTCAATATCGAAGTCAGACACCGCTCGGGTAGGTCTCCGGCTCGTGCACGTCCACCCGGAGAGTGTGCAGCGGCCGCAGCGCCCGCGTCTCGTCGATCCACAGAAACGCGTCGTAGCGCTCCCCGAGCACCGTCGGCACGTAGTTGACCCAGCGTTCCCGCCGCGGGTTGAAGACCACACCGATCGCCCGATGCGGCAACACCTCAGTGAGCAGATCCGGTCGCGGACCCGTTTCCGGGAAGACGAACAGCGCCTCCGCCGGGGCCGACCGGTGTAAGACTTCCTCCAGCGAACCGGGCCTCGCCTCGGGCACCCCCATCGCCTCCATCGGCGCACCCCAGGACGGGCCGGCCACCACCGATCCGCGGTAGGTGCCGAAACCGGCCAGTACGACGTTCCCGGCACCGAACCGATCCCGGGCCAATTCGCCGATGGTCACCTCGCCGAAACCGGACTGCTCGGTGGCCCGCCCGTCGCCGACATGCGTGTTGTGCGCCCACACCACCGCGCGCGACGACGGCCCGTACCGCGTCAGCAGCCGGTCCAGTGTCCGGTCCATGTGCCGCTCCCGGATGTTCCACGCCTCCGGGCCGCCGCGCACCATCGTCCGGTAGTAGTTCTCCGCACCCGCCACCACCTCGGCGTTCTGCCACACCCCGAAATCCCGGCCGCGGACCGCTGCCAGCATCGCCACGATGCCGTCCTCACACGAGCCGGCCCAGGCGTACGCGTGCGGATTCTCCCCGAAGGGCTCCAGGCAGCGGTACGCGTCGACCGCGGCCGGCAGCAGGGCCGGCTCGTGTTCGGTCAGCCAGGCCAGGATCTCCCGCATCGAATCCCACAGCGAGTAGACGTCCAGGCCGTGGAAACCGACCGCGTCGTCCGGCGCCCGCACCTCGTTCCACGCCCGCAACCAGGTGGTGAAGTCGGCGGTCTCCTCGTTCGCCCACATCCAGGTGGGCCAGCGCTCGTAGCCGGTCAGCGCCTCCCGCGGCCCATCCCGCCCACCGCGGACCGCCGCGTTCACCCGCTCGCAGTCCGGCCAGTCCCCCTCGACCGCCACGAACGCGAACCCGTGCTCGGCGATCAGCCGCTTCGTCAGCTCAGCCCGCCAGTGGTAGAACTCGTGCGTGCCGTGGGTGGCCTCGCCGATCATCACCACCCGGGCCCCGGCCGCCCGGTCCAGCAGAACCGCCAGGTCCCCCGGGTCACGCAACGGCCGGGCGATCGACGCCACCTCATCCCCGTAACGGATCATCCAGCCCGGTTACCCCGCCGAAATCACCGCATACGTCCGACCTTGTGCCGCTCCCACCCCGCTTCCACCCGCAGCCGCCCGACACGGCCGCCCCGGCACTGACCTCGCCAAGAAGACGCCATGTCCCGCTTCGTTCTCTGCCCGGGAGACGCCCGGCCCGCTTCGGCCTCAGCCTGGGAAACGCCCGGCGCTCGGCCTCAACCTGGGAAATGCCCGGCCCGCTCGGCCTCAACCTGGGAAATGCCCGGCCCGCTCGGCCTCAGCCCGGGAAACGCCCGGCCCCGCGCACCTACGCACGCCAGGCCCGGTATCCGTCCGGTCCCGCGCTGGCCTTTGCCCGAGCAGCCTCATGTGTCCTGGCCCGCGGTGCCGCTCGGGGCCGGATGCCAGGGGCGGCCGGAGTCCGTCGCCGTGGCGCCGGCCGTCACCCGTACCCCGTAGGCCGGGCGGTCCTGCCCCTCGACCGGGCCCAGGTATTCATGCCCGGTCAGGTGACACCAGGCCGGCAGGTCGATCGGCGCGGCCGGATCGGTGGCGATCAGGTGGACCACCGTGCCCGCCTCCAGAGTCGTGGTGAGTTTGCGCAACTCGATCAGGAGCAGCACACACCGGCGGTCGCCACCGTCCAGGACGACCGGGCTCATCCGAACAGCGCCAGCGTCGCCGGCAGCTGCGAATGCAACGGCTCCGGCATCTCGCCGGGCGCGAACCAGGCCAGTTCGTCGAACTTGTGCGGCTCCCCGATCCGCACGACGGCCGGATCGACCCGAACCGCGAACACCACCGCCACCCAGTGCGACGGCGGATCCTCCCGCAGCACGTTGCGCACACCCAGCTGCCGGATCTCCAACGGCGTCGCTGCATACTCCTCTCCGACCTCGCGGGTCACCGCCGCCTCGAACGTCTCGCCGAACTCCAGCGCACCGGCCCCACAGTCCCAGGCGCCCGGCTCGTCACGGGCCTGCTCCGATCGACGGGCCAGCAGGATCCGGCCGTCATCGTCGTGGCACACGAACACACAGGAGACAGAAGGCTTCATCCTCCGATCATGAGGCATGCGGGCGGGCGGCCAGCATGCACGTGTCGTCGTCCGGATTGGCCCGCCGCAACCCGGCCAGCAGGGCCGCCAGCGGCTGCTGCGGCGCCGCCCGCACCGCGTCGTCGACGGTCGCGATCACCGCGTCCAGTCCCGCGTCCAGACTGCGTCGCCGATGCTCGACCAGGCCGTCGGTGTAGAGCAACAGCAGGTCGCCCGAGTCGAACCCGGTGACCGCGTCCCCGTAGCGCGCGTTCTCGACCACTCCCAACATCGGCCCGGCCGGGCGGGCCAGCGTCCCGGTGTGCCCGCCCCGGCTCAACAGTGGCGGCGGATGCCCGGCCTGCGCCCACACCAGCTCCCGGCGGGCCGGATCGAATCGGGCGATCACCGCGGTCGCCGCCAGCTCCGGGCTGTCCATCCCCAGCTCACAGGTCAGCCTATTCAGGTGCTCCAGCAGCATCCCCGGATCGCTGGTGACCACCGAGAGCGCCCGCAGCGCATGCCGGAGCTGAGCCATCGTGGTCGCCGCGTGCGTCCCGTGCCCGGCCACGTCACCGACCGCCAGCAACGTCGAACCGTCGCTGAGAGCCGCCGCGTGATACCAGTCGCCACCGACCATCGCCTCCTGGGTGGCCGGCAGATAGCGCAGCGCCACCCGCAGCCCCGGCAGGTCCAGCGGCTCCGCCGGAATCGGCAGGATGATCCGTTGCAACCGCCCGGCCAGCTCGTGCTCGGCGGCCAGGGTCCGCTCGACCTCGGCCAGCCGTTCCGCGCTGGCCTGCTGCTCGGTGACGTCCTGGACGATCCCGTACACCCGCAACGGCCGCCCCTCGGCATCCCGCACGGCGTCGGCGATCGTCCGCAGATGTTTGACCCGGCCGCCGATCCGAACCCGGGTGACCACGTCCACCCGCTCCGAACGCTGGAACGCCTGCATCGCCGCCACCCGCAACGGCTGATCGTCGGCGATCGACAGCAGGTCCGTCTCGTCCGGGCCCAATGGCCCGAGCCGCGGATCCCGCTCGTAGATCCGGTACAGCTGCGGCGACCAGTGGATCTCGCCCCGGACCAGATCCCACTCGCCCCAGCCCAGGTTGCC
This sequence comes from Actinoplanes sp. G11-F43, assembly GCF_050589265.1. Lineage (NCBI taxonomy): Bacteria > Bacillati > Actinomycetota > Actinomycetes > Micromonosporales > Micromonosporaceae > Actinoplanes > Actinoplanes sp. G11-F43. The sequence goes on along the minus strand of NZ_JBNZCE010000010.1, from coordinate 54,818 downwards.
GAGCTGTTCGATCCCGTCCATCCGGTCACTGTCGCGATCGTCGGCCACCCGCTCCCAGCTGATCAACAGCCCCGGGCCGAGCCGCCGCGCGCGGATCACGAAGTCGCTCTCCCCCACCCGCACCGGGCCGAGGTCCGCCGGCTCGCCGGTGTCCAGCACCCGCTGGTAGGTGGCCCATCGCTGCTCAGCGATCACCTCGGGGTAGTAGCGGCTCACCGGCAACCCGATCAGCTGGGTGCCGCGTCTCCCGTCCGGGGTGATCGCCTCCGGGCTCGCCGCCGCCCACACCAGGTCGGTCAGCCGCCCCGCCGGATCCCGCTCCTCGGTCAGATAGCCGGCCATCCCCGGCAGCGAGTCGAGCACTCCCTGCACGGTGTCCAGCCACGGTGTCAACGGCCGGGGCCGCTCCGCCAGGGCCGCCGCCACCAACTGCGGAACCGTCTCCGGCGGCATCCGGTCGGCGATCGCCTCCGCGCTGTCCAGGAGCCGGATCACCCGCCCGGCCAGCTCGGCCGGATCGCACCGCTGCTCGTCCGCCATCCGCAGCAGGTAGCGATGCGCCTCGGCCATCCGGCACCGGGCCCGTCCGGCGAGCAGACCGACCGCACGTTCCAGCGCGACCCGCCCACTGCCCACCGAGCCGCACCCCGGCTCGGCGCGCAGGCCGCTCACCGCTTGCGCATACGCCCGACCTGCCACCAGCGACCTCCCCGCGAGCTCTGGACTCCTGCTTACGCCAGCGCACGGCACCATCGCATCCCCCGATCATCCGGCCGGGTGCATGCGGAGGACGGCACCTCGCTCAGGTCACCCGGTCGGGCGTCCGACGTTCGGCCCCCACCCCTCCACCGCGAGTCTCCACACACGACCCGGGCGGTCCACCGGGCCGTTGCGCGCCTCTCGATCAGCGTCATGCCGACCCCGCTCCTTTCCGGTACGACCATCCGGAAGCCCCGCGCCGTCCCGTCCGGCGCTGGACCTGGCTCCATGTGTCCGCCTCGGGATCCGGACGTCTCCGGCGCCGTCGGCCCGATCAGCATCCGCCCGCTCGGCCGTTCGGGCGCAGTCGTGCCAGCACGCTCCAAATGGTTCGGGTAACCGCACCGCCCGGGATCGGGGTGGCCGTACCACCCTGGTTCGGATGGCCGCACCATCGGCGTTCGGGTTGCCGCGCCGCGCGGGGTTCGGCTGACCGCACCGCGCGGGGTTCGGGTGGCCGTACCGCGTGGGGTTCGGGTGGCCGTACCGCGTGGGGTTCGGCTGACCGCACCGCGCGGGGTTCGGGTGGCCGCACCATCGGCGGCGTGCTGGCACGACTGCGTCCGATGTCGGCAGCGGCCAAGCTTGGCGCATGACTTCCGGGACGGCTCGGGCACCGATCAGCGAACGGGCCGGGACACGCCCGGACGTACGGATTGTGACGGCAGTCTCGTGGCCCGAGGCCTTCGAGACGCCGGCACCGACCGGGACAGGGTCACCGCGCGGTGGGAGACGCCCGCCGCACGGCCGAGAAGGACACCGACACCGAGGGGGAAACGTGGGAGCACATACGGGATTCAGGCGTGCGAACGACAGGTACCGCGGCCGGGCACCAGGACGCGACTCGAGGTGGTTCCCGGACCGGATCCCGGGACGGAAACAAGGTCCGAAACCACTCCTTCACGAGGAGGATTCGCAAAGGTGGGAGGGGTGGCCGAGTGACTCGCCGGTAGGTATGCACCCAAGCGCGGCGGAGATCCGTGCGGCGGTACGCTTCCTGCCATGCCGAGCCGGACCCCGCCGATTTCCGGATCATGCTGAGATGAGGCGCGGCGAGATCTGGACGATCGGCGATCGCTCGGACCTGCGTTATCGCGTTCTCGTGCTTTCCGGGGACAGTTACAACGAGCGGAAGAACGCGGCGCCGTTCTGTGCGCCGATCGTGCGCCAGCGGGGCGCCACCGAGCTGCCACCCTATGCGGTGGCGCTGACCGAGCAGGATCCGATCACCGGCGTGGTCGTGATCAACCGGATGCGCCGGCTTCCCGCGTCGACCGGGGCCGAGCGGATCGGGATGGTGACGGGCGCGAGCATGGCCCGGCTCGCCGAGGCGATGCGCGAGCTCTTCGAGATCTGATCGCGCATCGTGCCGACTCGGTCGGCCTCCGGAGGCACCGGCTGCCCGAACGCTGACCAGTGCCATGACCCGGACCCGGTAGCAAGAGCCGTATCGTCGCCCAGGTTCCCGGCGGCGGGATGCCCGGGCTGTCCGTCACCTTGCGGCGGGAATCGCTTCGCCGGGCACCCCGACGCCATCACCCGCACCGGCGACCCCGCCCGCGTCGACCGCCTTGCGGCGGGAGTCGCTTCACCCGGCACCGGCACCCGGCGGCCTGCGACAGGAACCGCAGCGCTCCACACCTTGCGACACGAGCGGGTCGCTACCCGGGCCCCTATGGCCGACACCGGAGCCCCTGTCGTCAGGGTCGGGAGACGCCTCGCTACGCCGGTGGAGGCCGTCGCCGAGCCGGTGAAGCGAGTCACACCGGTCACACAGATGCGATCGGTGGCCGTCACCACTACTTGAGAATGCGCGGCGGGACACACTTGAGCGTGTTCACCACGTGGACGTGATCGAACCGAGCAGCTCCCGATCCCGTAAGAATGACCGCGGGGCCCGTAACGGGCGGGTAACGAGGAAGGACGTAGCACGATGTCGCAGAAGGCGCAGATCGGTGTCACCGGCCTGGCGGTGATGGGCCGGAACCTGGCCCGGAACTTCGCCCGCCACGGTCACGCGGTGGCTTTGCACAACCGGTCCTACGGCCGTACCAAGGAACTCGTCGAGGAGTTCGGTCACGAGGGCACGTTCCTGCCGGCCGAGACCGCCGAGCAGTTCGTGGCGAGCCTGGAGCGCCCACGCCGGGTGGTCATCATGGTGAAGGCCGGCCCGGCCACCGACGCGGTGATCGACGAGTTCGCCCCGCTGCTGGAAGAGGGCGACATGCTGATCGACGCGGGTAACGCGCACTACGCGGACACCCGGCGGCGTGAGGCGGCCCTGAAGGCGAAGGGCCTGCACTTCGTCGGCGCCGGCGTCTCCGGTGGTGAGGAGGGCGCGCTGCACGGCCCCAGCATCATGCCGGGTGGGCCGAAGGAGTCGTACGACGCTCTCGGCCCACTGCTGGAGGACATCGCGGCGAAGGTGGACGGCGAGCCGTGCTGTGTTCACGTCGGCCCGGACGGTGCCGGCCACTTCGTGAAGATGGTGCACAACGGCATCGAGTACGCGGACATGCAGCTCATCGCCGAGGCGTACGACCTGCTGCGCCGGGTCGGCGGAAACTCGCCGGCCGAGATCGCCGACATCTTCAGGGGCTGGAACGAGGGCCGGCTGGGCTCGTACCTGATCGAGATCACCGCCGAGGTGCTCCAGCAGGTCGACGCCGCCACCGGTAAGGCGTTCGTCGACGTGGTCGCCGACGCGGCCGAGCAGAAGGGCACCGGCCGGTGGACCGTGCAGGCGGCCCTGGACCTGGGCGTTCCGGTGTCCGGGATCGCCGAGTCGGTCTTCGCGCGGGCGCTCTCCGGCGGTAAGGACGAGCGGGCCGCGGCGGCCGAGGCGGGCCTTCCGGGGCCGTCGGCCACGGCCGGGCAGCACACCGGCGATCTCGTCGCCGATGTCGAGCAGGCGCTGTTCGCCTCGAAGATCGTGGCCTACGCGCAGGGCTTCCAGCAGATTCAGGCGGCCAGCAAGGAGTACGGCTGGGACATCGACCCCGGCGCGATGGCGAAGATCTGGCGGGCCGGCTGCATCATCCGGGCCAAGTTCCTGGACTTCATCAAGCAGGCGTACGACAAGAAGCCGGACCTGGCGACGCTGCTGGTGGACCAGTACTTCCTGGACGCGGTCAGCGGTGCCCAGGACGCGTGGCGCCGGGTCGTGGTGACCGCCGCGCAGCAGGGCATCCCGGCGCCGGGCTTCGCGTCGGCGCTGGCCTACTACGACGGTCTGCGTGCCGAGCGGCTGCCGGCCGCCCTGATCCAGGGGCAGCGTGACTTCTTCGGTGCGCACACCTACCACCGGGTGGACAAGCCGGGCTCGTTCCACACGCTGTGGGCCGCGGAGGGCCGTCCCGAGGTCGACGCCTGACCGAACGCCCGGCCCCGGCGTTCTCCGACTCGGGTCGGGGAGCCCCGGGGCCGGGCGGGAACAGGAGGCCGGGCCGGGCGAGAGCAGGAGCCGGTCAGGCGGGAGCAGGGGCCGGGTCGGACTCCTCCGTGGGGCCCGCCACCCGGTGCGAGAGGGCCCGGTAGGGGCGGCTCGCCAAAGCGATCGTGGTCGCCACGATGCCGAGCACGCCGGTCAGGATGAAGACCACGGCCATGCCCCGGTCGGCTCCCGTGCCGAACCAGGAACCGATCGCCCGGGCGCCGGCGCCGCCGTCACTCATCAGGGGGATGAAGACGAACTGGGTGATCGGCGAGATCAGGAAGGCCGTCAGCGGTGACGCGGCCTGCTCCACACTCTGCGCCAGGCCGAAGACCCGGCCCTGACGCTCGTACGGGACCACCCGCTGCAGGATCGTCTGTTCGGCGGCCTCGGCGTACGGGACCAGCAGCATGTAGAGGTACATGCCGACGGCCATCGGGATGATCGACGCCCACAACGGGAAGATCATGATGATCGCCCACAGGGCCAGGTTGATCAGCAGGAGAAGGCGGAGCGGGCGCTTGCCCAGGCCGGTCCGGGACACCGCGATGCCGCCGATGATCATGCCGGTGCTGATCACGCCCCAGAGCAGGCCCCAGGCCTGGACCGAGATCAACGACAGGCCGTACGCGTCGGCCAGGGCCATGAAGACGCCGCCGAGGAAGTTGTTGAACGTGCTGAACAGGATCAGCGCGAACAGGCCGGGCACCCCGGCGATGATCCGCAGCGTGCCCCGGATGTCGACGCCGGCAGTGGCGCCGGTCTCGTGCGGGGCCACCGTCTCCGGAATCCGGATGAACGCCAGGTGCAGCAGGGACAGCCCGAGCACCGCCAGGGCCAGCAGCAGCACCGACAGCATGCCGTCGAAGGCCACCAGCACCCCGCTGATCACCGATGTGACCAGGAAGGTGGTGCCGGAGACGGTGCCGACCAGGCCGTTGGCGCGGTCCCGGCGGTCCTCGTCGATGAGCAGCGTGACCAGGGTGGGCAGGGCGATGGTGCGGATGTTGCCGGCGATCACCCCGAACATCAGCAGCAGGACGAACGCCCAGAGCCGCGCGTCGGCCGGATCCTGGAAGGCGTGCTCCGGCACGGCCAGGTAGACGGCCAGGGCACCGCTGTAGAACAGCAGCGACGCGACGGCCGAACCCTGCAGGGCGGTCTTCTTGCGATGCCCGTCGACCAGGCTGCCGAACCAGATGCCGGTGAGCGCGGTCAGCACCAGGAAGATGCCGGAGATGATGCCGGTGGCGAACACCGACCGGGTCTGCAGGTACGTCCAGAAGGTGACGGCGAACCACACCGTGAAGTTGATGACCGACACCAGGCCCGTATTGAGCAGCAGCTGGTAGAAGGTGCGGACATGGCCGGTGATGACGGTCATAGACCGTACCGTAGTCCTTCAACCACGGTGGAGGTCACGCGGCGCGGACCGGGTCGACGGCCATCAGGGCGCCGCATTCGTTCGCCGGGAGTGGACGGGCCATCAGGAAACCCTGCCCGTACCGGTAGCCCATGGCCCGGAGCCGGTCCCGCTGTCCCTCGTTCTCGATGCCTTCGGCGACCGTCTTGAGCTGCAGGTGCTCGGCGAGCTGGGCGACCGCGGCGGCGACCGCCAGGCGGCCCCGGTCGGCGCCGTCGGCGATGCCGTCGACGAACGACTTGTCCAGTTTGAGGACGTCGACGGGGAAGGCCCGGAGCAGGCTGAGCGATGACTGGCCGGTGCCGAAGTCGTCCAGGGCCAGCCGTACGCCCATCCGGTGCAACGATTCCAGGGTCTCGGTCACCTGCCAGCCGTCGACCACCGACGACTCGGTGACCTCCAGGATCAGGTTGCGCGGGGTGAGCCCGGTGTCGCTGAGTACAGCCGCCACCTCGTCGACGAATCCGGCCTCGCGCAGTTGCCGGACGGCCACGTTGACGTTGACCGCCTCGACCGCGCCGTCGCCGTGTTCGGCCCGCCATTCGGCCAGCTGGCGGCATGACTCGCGGAGCACCCAGGCGCCGAGCGGCACGATCAGCCCGGAGCGTTCGGCGACCGGGATGAACTCGGCCGGCGACACGAAACCGCGTTCCGGATGCTGCCAGCGGACCAGCGCCTCACACCCGTGCAGGCGGCCGGTGACCAGGTCGAAGACCGGCTGGTAGAGGAGTCGCAGCTCGCCGCGGCGGATGCCGTCGCGCAACTCACCGGCGAGCCGTGCGTGGCTGACCATGTCCTGGCGCATGCGCGGTTCGAAACGGGCCCAGGAGGCTTTGCCGCTCTCCTTGGCCGCGTACATCGCGATGTCGGCGTTGCGCAGCACCTCGTCGGCGGTCTCGCCGGGTTCGGCGAGGGCGATGCCGGCGCTGGCGTGCAGCAGGAGCTGCTGGTCACCGATGCGGAAGGGTTCGGCGAAGGCGAGCAGCAGCCGGGCGGCGGCGCCCTCCACCGAGGCTGACAAGTCAGATAAAGGAGAAATATCCGAAAGAGCGGATGGAGGCGCGGAGGGCCACGCAGGCGCGGGGAGGGACGCAGAGAAGGCCGGAGACACAGACGCGGAGGAAGACACAGGGGAGCCGGGAGACGCAGAAGCGAAGGGAGAGGCAGAGGATGAGGACGCAGAGGATGAGGACGCGGAGGAGGACAAGGACGGGGACAGGAGTACGGCGAACTCGTCGCCGCCGAGGCGGGCCGGCATCTCGCCCGGGGCGCACTGGTTGCGCAGGCGCTGGGAGACCGCGTACAGCAGCTGGTCCCCGGCCGCCGGGCCGATCGTGTCGTTGATCATTTTGAAGTCGTCGATGTCGATCAGCAGGGCGGCGGCCGGGGAGCCGGCCTCGATGCGTTCGGTCAGGGCGACGGTGAAGCGGGCCCGGTTCGGCAGGCCGGTCAGGTTGTCGCTGAGGGCGAGCCGCTCCAGCTCGGCCTGCTGGTGACGGATGCCGCGCAGGGCCAGGGTGTTCTCCCGCAGGCTGAGCAGCTGCCGGGCGACGACACAACCGGTGATCAGCACGGCGCCGATGATGACCACCCGCTGCCGGTGGTTCATGTCCTGGGCGCTGACGCTGATCACCAGCGCGGCGGTGGCGGTGACGGCCAGGAACGGCAGCAGGTTGAACAGCGAGCGGGCCGGGGCGGTGACCGGTTCGGCGGCCGGCCGGTCCAGGGCACGCCACTGCAGCCAGGCGCCGATCCCGAGGGCGGCGCCGGTCAGCGGCAGGGCCAGCACGGACAGCGCCAGGCGGGACAACTCCCCACCGGCGATCAGCAGGAAGGTCCCGGTCACACAGGTGATCGGCCCGACCATGAGCACCCGCAGGGCGACCGGGTGGACCTCGGTCTCCGGCCGGGCGGCGGCCTTGCCGATGGTCACCAGCAGCAGCACCCCGCCGACGCCGACCACCGCGGCCACGATCCGGGCGACCAGTGAGGTGTCGTCGGGGGCGAGGTCGAGGACCACGTACCAGAAGATCAGTCCGCTGGAGACGGCGACGGTGAGCCCGTCCAGGATCGCCTGCACCCAGCCGGACGCGGTGCGCCGTGGGCCGGGCAGGCCGAGGAACCCGGACATCAGCAACAGGACACCGGCCAGCATCGGCACGGCGACCCAGATCGACATGCCGGCGTTGTTGTTGGCCCGGGCCAGGGCGATGACCGCGGTGACGAACAGAACGAAACCGGCGATCTCCATGATGCGCCAGAACCGGCGGATCGGGCCGGTCAGCCCGGCGACCCGGGCGACCCGCCGGCAGGCGATCACCCCGGCGGCCAGGGCGACCGGGCCGCCGGCGTAGCCGAGGATCACGTCGTCGGTGTGCCGGAGCAGCAGCCACCCCAGCACGCCGAGGTTGGCCACGGAGGCGGCCACTACGGAGAGCACGGGTGCGATCATGGTTGTCGAACGGCTCCTGCCCGGTTGTCGTGTCTGCTCGCAGACTGACTGTCGGCGTGGGAGCCGTCGACCTGAGACGAACAGCGGTCAGCCGGGGTGCGCCGCCCGCCGACCTGAGACGAACAGCGGTCAGCCGGGTGCGTGGAACGAGTTGACGACGCCGTACGGCTCCCGGTTGCAGCCGTCGATCTGCTACCAGCCGTAGTTGGACCCCCTGGGAGGTCTGCTCGGCCGGCGCTGCCAGGGAGGGGCCCGGCCGCCAGCCGACGCGGAGAAGGATCGGCCGCCGTGATTTCGATCAAGGCACAGCGAGACGCCCGTGTCTGTCCGACCCGTGCCCGTTGCCCAGGACCGCCTGCCGGACCCGGTCGCGGCGCAGGCTGAACGCCAGATCCGCCACGGCGATCAGAATCAGAAGAGCGACGATCTCCTTGGCCGTACGGTCGGCGACGCTCGTGACGAAGACCGGCTCGGACACCACCCAGGTCAGGACCGCGCACATGAGCAAACCCAACGCTGGTTCGGTGTGCCGGTTCCAGGGCAGGCGGCGCCCTTGCCAGATGGTCATCGCCTGGATCAGAAGACTGAGAATCAGCAGACTGAGTACGATCGGGCCGCGCACCGTCAGGAAGCCGTCGTCGTAGGCGAGGGCGGTGTAGGCCTCGGGTGCCGCCCGCCCACCGGTGACCAGCTCCAGCATCGTCGCCGGGTCGGCGAGGGCGGCGGTGCCGGCGACGTAGAACACCAGCGCGGCAGTTCGCCCCGGACGGCTGATCCGGTCGGTCGGCACCGGCCGGGGCCGCCACGCCGGGACCGGCCGGCGGCGCCGCCACCAGGCCGCGACGGCGAACCAGGTGACCAGCACACCCAGCCATCCGAAAAGCCACGGCGTCGCCCGGTCGAGGGCGGCCGGCAGGTCCCGCCGCTGCTCGATGAGTTCACCGAGCACGGCCCCGGCGTAGATGAGGACGGCTCCACCGCCGGCCAGGGTGAACAGCCGGCGGGTGTCGGCCGGGTCGATCAGGACGATCGCCGCCCGGTGGCGGGCGGCCACCTCGGCCGGACGCCCGAACCCGGCGAGCACCGCGCTGACCGCCTCGGCCCGATCGGCCCGGGTCTCGGCGGCGTCGGCCACTTCCTGGCCGATCAGGTCACGCAGTTCCCAGGCCACGTCGGCGCGCTGCCGCTGAGGCAGGAGCAGCACGACCTCGGCCACGTATCCGTTGATCATCTCGTCAGGTGTCATCACGCCGCCCCTCGTCGAGGATGTCGTCCATCGCCTTGGTGATGCCGTGCCAGGTGCCGGTGAGCCGGTCGAGCAGGTCGGCGCCGGCGTCGCTGAGCACGTAGTAGCGCCGGGACGGCCCCTGGGTGGCCTGCCATTGGCTGGTCAGCACCCCCTGGCTCTCCAGCCGCCGCAGCAGCGGGTAGAGCGTGCCCTCCTCAATCGGCATCCCGACGGCGATCAGCGATTGGCGCAGCTCGTAGCCGTACCGCAGGGTCCGCAGACCGGACAGCACGGCGAGCACCACGACCCCACGGCGCAGCTCGAGTTCGAGCTTGTCGTGCACGTCACCTACCATGTGCCACACCGTACTGTACGGCACACAGTAGCGCGAGGGTTGCCTTCCGGTCGGGAGGTTGGGCCCGGCGGGTCACGATGCACTACCGCGACCAGATCGACTCCGGGCAAATGCAGCCGGGAGATCTTCTGCCGTCGGTTCGTGAGCTCGCCACCGCCTTGGATATCTCCCATGCGACGGCGGCCAAGGTGGTCGCGAAACTCAAAGCCGAGGGTTACGTGACCACGAGCACCGGCGGGGCCGTGGTCGCCACACGGGCGCGGCGGACAAGTGACTATCTGCGCGCCATCCGGCCCACGGGGAAGATCTGTGCCGGCGGATCATATGCCCGCATCACCGCCGCCGAGTTGGTCCAGGCCGGCGAGCCGATCGCCGCCGCGCTCGGTGTCAAACCCGGCGAGCAGGTCATCCGGCGCAGCCGCAGCACCTTCAACAGCCAGGACGTTCCGCGGTCGGCCTCGTCAGCTACTTCCCCGGCGTGTTCGCCGAGACCGCGCCGCAGCTGCTGGTGGCGGACCGGATCCCGAAGGGGACCCCCGGCTACATCGCCGAGCAGACCGGGCGCGCGCTCGGGCGCACCAAGGAGCAACTGGCGGCCGGGGGCTGCCAGCGAGCATCAGGCGGCCGACCTGACGGTGGCACCCGGGTCGCCGGTGCTGCTGGGGCGTCACTGGATCCACGACGACGCCGGTGAGGTCATCGAGTACGGCGAGTCGTGCTCGGTGGCGGGCCGATGGCTGACGTTCGAAGGTCCGGCCTGAGCGGGATCCTCCCCGTTGCCGGCGACCGCGGCCGGGTCTTCGGCCCGCCCGGCCCGTTCCCGGACCTGACATCGCAACAGATCGTGAATGGACTGGTCAGTACCGTCATCACGCCACAACCCGAAGCAGTGGTAAGCGGCGCAACCGGGCGGTAGATCGTGGGGCAGCGACGCCCACTGACAGCCGGTCCGGTTCTGGTGGAACAACGCGTTGACGATCTCGCGCATCTCGTAGCCGCCCTCGTGGCCCGACGGCGACGGCCGCCGGGACTTCCACGCTTGCGGGAAAGGCTCGATCAGCGCCCACTGGGCGTCGGTGAGGTCAGTTGAGACGAACAGCGGTCAGCCGGCGAGCGCCGCCCGCCGGCCTCAGACGAACCACGGTCAGCCGGCGAGCGCCGCGGAGACCACCGCGCGAGCCTCCTCCTGGATGCGGGCCAGGTGCTCCGGCCCCTGGAACGACTCGGCGTAGATCTTGTAGACGTCCTCGGTGCCGGACGGCCGGGCCGCGAACCAGCCGCTGCCGGTCACCACCTTGAGGCCGCCGATCGCCGCGCCGTTGCCGGGTGCGCTGGTCAGCACGTCGGTGATGGCCTCGCCGGCCAGGCTGGAGGCGGTCACCTGGGATGGCGACAGCTTCCCGAGGACGGCTTTCTCCTCGCGGGTGGCGGGGGCGTCGATGCGGGCGTACGCCGGCTCGCCGAACCGGGCGGTCAGCTCCCGGTAGTGCTCGCTCGGGGTCTTGCCGGTGGTGGCGATGATCTCCGAGGCGAGCAGGTCGAGGATGATGCCGTCCTTGTCGGTGCTCCACGGCCGGCCGTCGCGGCGCAGGAAGGACGCCCCGGCGCTCTCCTCACCGCCGAAGCCGATCGAGCCGTCGATCAGGCCGGGCACGAACCATTTGAAGCCGACCGGCACCTCGTCGAGGCGGCGGCCCAGGTCGGCGGCCACCCGGTCGATCATAGAGGACGACACGAGGGTCTTGCCGATGCCGGCCGCGGACGGCCAGCCGTCGCGGGACTTGTAGAGGTAGGCGATGGCGACGGCCAGGTAGTGGTTGGGGTTCATCAGGCCGCCGTCGGGGGTGACGATGCCGTGCCGGTCGGCGTCGGCGTCGTTGCCGGTGGCGATCTGGAAGCGGTCCTTCTGGGAGATCAGGGACGCCATCGCGTACGGCGACGAACAGTCCATCCGGATCTTGCCGTCCCAGTCCAGGGTCATGAATCCGAAGGTGGGGTCGACGTTCGGGTTGACCACGGTCAGGTCGAGACGGTGCCGGTCGGCGATCTCACCCCAGTAGGCGACGCTGGCGCCACCGAGCGGGTCGGCCCCGATCCGCACGCCCGCGTTCCGGATCGCGTCGATGTCGAGCACGTTGGGCAGGTCGTCGACATAAATGCCGAGATAGTCGTACGTGGAAGGGTTCGCCGGACGGGCCGACCGGCGCACCTCCTTGAGCCCACCGGCGATCAGGGCGTTGGCCCGGTCCTGAATCCACTTGGTCGCATCGGTGTCGGCCGGCCCGCCGTTCGGCGGGTTGTACTTGAACCCCCCGTCGTCCGGCGGATTGTGCGACGGCGTGACGACAACCCCATCCGATTTGTCAGAATGAGACGCGTTGTACCGCAGAATCGCATGTGACAGAGCCGGCGTAGGGGTATACCCGTCCCGGGAGTCGACCAGCGCGACCACGTCGTTGGCCGCGAACACCTCCAGCGCCGTGACCAGCGCCGGCTCACTCAGAGCGTGGGTGTCCCGCCCCAGGAACAGCGGCCCGGTGGTGCCCTGCGCCCGCCGGTACTCGACGATCGCCTGACTGGTCGCGGCGATGTGGTCCTCGTTGAAGGCGGTGCGCAGGCTGGAGCCACGATGCCCGGAGGTGCCGAACGCGACCCGCTGCCCCGTCTCACCCGGATCCGGATGCTCGGTGTAGTAACGCGAGATGACCTTGGGAACGTCGATCAGATCGGCCGGTTCGGCCGGTAGCCCGGCACGGGCGTGGACGGTCATGGAGATCTCCTCCGGGAAGAGGTCGGGAGCTGAGTCGGATCGTATCCAGGCGCTCGCCTTGAACCATTCCCGACGCCGATCCGAACTACCTTCTGTGACCCGGGTAATGCTGTTCCTGTTCGTTCTCCTCGCCACCCTCACCCTTCCGGCCTCCCCCGCCGCCGCGCACGCCGCCCCGATCGGCGCCACCCCCGCGCCGGGCAGTGTGATCGGCTCCTCACCGTCCGAGGTGACGGTGACCTTCAGCGAACCGGTCACCCCGGTCGAGGGACGGGTGCAGGTGATCGCGCCGAACGGCGAACGGATCTCCGGGAAGGTGACCCTGGAGGGCACCACGCTCCGCATCCCGGTCCGGCAGGCGGAGAAGCCGCTGGGCACGTACCTGATCAGTTTCCGGGTGATCTCCGCGGACAGCCACCCGGTCGGCGGCGCGATCAGCTTCTCGGTCGGCGCCCCGTCGGAGCGGCCGGAGGCGCCGTCGGAGACGGTCCGGACCCATCCGACGGTCGAGGTCGCCGTCCCGGTCTTCAAGAGCATCGGGTACGCCGGTGTCACCCTGATCGCCGGCCCGGCCCTGTTCCTGGCGTTCCTGTGGCCGCGGGGCCGGTCCCGCGCGGGTGCGCTGAAAGCGGTCCGGGCCGGTCTGGCGCTGACCGCGATCGCCAGCCTGGGCGCCCTCACCACCTACGCCCAGCAGGGCTCCGGCACCCCGCTGTGGACGCTGTCGGCGGCGGAGCTGACCGAGACGGTGACCAGCGAGTTCGGCCTGCTGCTGATGGGCCGGCTGGTGATCCTGGGCGCGTTGACCGTACTCCTGCCGCCGTTGCTGCGCCGGGCGCCGCGAACCGTGCGGGAGCCGGCTCGTGTCCTGGCCGGCGCGGGCGGTCCCGATGTGACGGAGACGCCCCCGGCACCCCGGGAGAAGAAGACCCCGATCAGCGGGTACGCCGTCCTCGCGCTGTCCGCGGCCGGGCTCGCGACGTGGCCGCTGACCGGGCACGCGGTGGCCGCCCCGATGGCCGGTGTCACGGTCACCGCCGGGGTGGTGCACATGGCCGCGATGGCGGTGTGGATCGGTGGCCTGGTCACCCTGACGGTGTTCCTGCTGCGTGGCACCCATCAGCGGGTGCTCGGGGTGATCCTGCCGGTGTGGTCGCGCTGGGCCGCGATCGCGGTGCTGTGGCTGGTCTTCGCCGGGGCTATCCAGGCCGTGGTGCAGATGGGCAAGCTGTCCGCGCTGTGGGAGACCGGGTACGGAAAGCTGCTGGTCGCCAAGCTGGTGATCACCGCCGGGGTGCTGGTGGCGGCCGCCTTCGCGCGGAGGATGGTGCTCAACCGGGCGGCCGTGGCCGGGCTGCGCCGGACCGTCGGCATCGAGGTCGCGGCCGGGGTGGTGATCCTGGCGATCAGCTCGGTGCTGGTGCAGGTGGACCCGGGCCGGATCGCCGCCACCAAGGAGAAGGAGATCACCGGTCAGGGCTTCTCCGAGACGCTGACCAGCGATCTGTACGCGGTGCAGTTCAACATCTTCCCGGTCGAGCTGGGCGAGTACAACACCGTCCACGGGTTCCTCTACACCCCGGACGGCGGGCCGCTGCGGGCCGAGGAGTGGAAGGTCACCGCCCGGCTGACCGATCCCCCGCTGGAGGCGGTGGACCAGCCGATCGCCCCGCTGCCGGAGGGCAACCAGGCGCTCGGTTCGATGTCGTTCCCGCTGCCCGGCACGTACGAGGTCACCTTCACCATCCGGACCACCGAGATCGACCGGGCGAGCGTGACCACGAAGGTGACCGTCGGGAGGTGACAGATCGCCGCGTTCGGGGCATGAGACACCTGTGGACGTCTCGGTGAGCTCGGCAGGTGGCGACGGCGCCGTCGTGGTCAGCGTGCGCGGCACCCTGGACATGGACAACGCCGTGTTCCTGGCCGAGCGGCTGGGCGCCACCCTGGACCGGCCGGCGCCGCGGGTGGTGGTGGATCTGTCCGGGGTGCACTTCTGCGATTCGATCGGGCTCAGCACCTTCGTGGTGGGGCATCGGCGGGCCCGGGACGCCGGCGGCTGGCTGCGGCTGGCCTGCCCCGGCGAGTTCCTGGAACGGCTGCTCGACACGGTCGGCCTGACCCGGCGGATCGGCGTGTACCCGACCGTCGCCGACGCCCTGGCCGGCCGGCCCGGCTAACCTTCCGGCGTGCTGATCCTGCTCCCGCCCTCCGAAGGCAAGACCCCGGCTGTGTCCGGCGCCCCCGTCGACCCGTCGTCGCTGTGGCTGCCGGCGCTGGCCCCGGCCCGTACCCGGGTGATGAAGAAGCTCGTCGCCCTCTGCTCGCGCGCCAGCGAACGATCGATCGTGGACAGCCTGGCGGTGCTGGGGCTCAGCGACGGGCAGCGGGGCGAGATCACCCGCAACGCGGGGCTGCCGGACGCGCCGACGGCGCCGGCGTCGCGGATCTACACCGGAGTGCTGTACGAGGCGCTGGACCCGATCTCTCTCGAAATTTCGGCACAAGAGTGGCTTTATCGTACGGCGGTGGTCTTCTCCGGATTGTGGGGTGTGGTTCGGCTGGGTGATCACATCCCGGCGTACCGGTGCTCGGTCGGGGTCAGCCTGCCCGCCCCGATCGGGGGCCTCACCCCGTACTGGAGGAAGGTCTTGAAACCCACCCTGGACCAGGCCACCGCGGGAACCCCGGTGCTGGACCTGAGGTCCGGCGCCTACGCGGCGATGTGGGCGCCCGGCGGCAACGCGGCGGCCCTGCGGGTGCTGCAGGAGCGGATCGTCGGCGGGGTGGCGAAACGGTCCGTGGTGAGCCATTTCAACAAGGCCACCAAGGGCCGCCTGGTGCGGGCGCTGGCCGTCGAACAGGCCGCGCCCGCCTCGGTGGACGAGCTGGTCACCGCTCTGCGGGACCTGAAGTTCACGGTCGAGGAGCAGCCCGGCCCGGCCACCGGACCACGCCGGCTCGACGTGATCGTGACCGATCTGTAGGCCCTGCCCCGGCTCTACTCCGCGGACAGGATGTCGACCACGAACCGCAGGTCGCCGCGCTCCGGGCCGTAGGCGAGGGTGGCCGGCACGTCCAGCTGGATCCGGCTGCCCACCTTCTGCCCCGGGATGCCCTTGTCCCAGCCCTGGATGAGCCGGCCGACACCGATCTCGAAGCTGATCGGGTTGGACCGGCCGTTCGACCACGACGAGTCGATCACCTCGCCGCTGGTGTAGCCGATCAGCTTGTAGTTCACGCTGACGGTCTGCCCGGACTCGACCGCCTTGCCGGTGCCCGGCACCAGCTCCTTGATCGCCAGCTCGGAGAGCGTGCCGGTGCCGGTCTCGATCTGCGGCTCCTGGTCCAGCGGCGACACCGAGGCGGGCGCGGCGGCCGGCACCGGGCCGGCCGCGGCCTCGTCGCCGTCGTCGTCACGCACCACGAAGAAGACGGTCACCAGGACCGCGAAGACGAGCACGCCGCTGAGCACACCCGCAATCGCCTGGCCACGTCGCTTGCTGGTGGAGATGGTCTTGTCGCTCATCGTCGAACTCCCGGTCGGCAAGTCGGAAAACTCCGGACACGCTACTCGCAACGAGGGCGAACACGGCGAAGAACCTCCCCCGAATCGCCGATGCGGATGATCAACCGTCCGTTCGCACCCGGCTCCCCCTCTTCACCACCGGCCGGCCGGATGAGATCGTTTAGCACCCCTGCCCGCCCCGCACCAGTGTTGGAGGACCCTTGCGCCACTGGCGGGAGTACCTCGAACCGGCCGCGGTGATCCTGGCCGGAGTGCTGGTCGTGGTGCTCTTCGGGGTCTTCCTCCACCAGCGCGGGCGCGACGAGCCGAACGCCGCCGCGCCCACCCCGCCGGCCCTCCCGGCCGACCAGATCCCGATCCCACTGGCCAGCGTCGCCGCGTCACCGTCGGTCGCACCCGTCGACTCGATCGTGTACGAGCGGGTGCCGGTCGCCGATCGCGTCGACCTGGCCGCCGGGGGCCGCATCGACTGGGTGCACTGGGGCGAGGAGGGCCGCTTCTCGCTGGAACGCAAACCCGACGGCGCCTTCTCCATCCTGGAAGGCACCCCGACCGCGCCCCGCACCCGGCACACCGACAGCCCGGAACGATTCCGCTGGCCCGGCACCCCCGGCGCCACCAGCGGGATCAGCACGTGCGGCGAAGGCAACGGCTTCACCCTCTCGGCACCGGCCGGACCCGGCCGCAACACCCTCACGTTGTACGTCGGGGCGACCGCCGCCCGGGGCACCCTGGAAGTCGGTCTCAGTACCGACGACAGCAAGACGATCACCGATTCCTGGACGGTCGAGGGGGCCACCATGCAGACGACGGCCTACGTCATCTCGTACCGTGCTTCACGAACTGGCAAGATCTCCGTCAAATGGATCACCGCCGCATCGTTCGACGCTCCCTGCGGCGGCATCTCCCTGCAGGCCGCCACCTTGAGCTGACCTGCGTCGTCGCTTGACAGGACCGGTCGTACGGCCGGGAAAGGGGAACGTGTGTTCGCGGGCTGGGGATCGCGGGTCGCCCGTCACCGGTGGCCGGTACTCGTCGTCTCGCTCGTCGCGGTGATCGCCGCCGGCGGCTGGGGCTTCGGCGTGTTCGGGCAGCTCACCGAGGGCGGCTACAACGATCCGAGGAGCGAGTCGGCCCGAGCCGCCGAAGTGGCCGCCGCGGCCACCGGTGGACAGTCCGGCGACGTGATCGCGATCTACACGCCGGACACCGGCGACATCGACGACGCCGGCCTCACCCAGCGGATCACCGAACGGCTCGGCGCGCTGCCACAGTCCTCGGTCACCGCACAGACCTCGTACTGGGCGGACAAGCAGGAGACCCTCGCCGCCGCCGACAAACGCAGCGCGATCGCGATCATCACGCTGGCCGGTGACGACGACGCGGACAAGATGGCCGCGTACGGCGAGATCGCCGACTCGTTCTCGGTGTCCGGCGCGACGGTGCAGCTGGCCGGCGGCATCCCCCTCGGGCACGCCTCCACCGAGCGCTCCAACGACGACCTGCTCCTCGCCGAGGCGATCTCCCTGCCGATCGTGCTGATCCTGCTGCTGGTCATCTTCGGCTCCCTGGTCGCCGCCTCCCTGCCCGTCCTCATCGGCGGCTGCGCCGTCCTCGGCTCCCTCGGCTTCCTGCACGCCGTCGCGCTCACCCACGAGGTCAACTCGTTCGCCGTCAACGTGGCCAGCCTCCTCGGACTCGGCATGGCCATCGACTACGGGCTGTTCATGGTCGGCCGGTTCCGTGAGGAGCAGGCCGACCACGACACCGCCGAGGCGGTACGCCGGACCGTGGCCACCGCCGGCCGCACCGTGCTGTTCTCCGCCACCCTGCTGATGACCGCCCTCGCCGGGCTGCTGCTCTTCCCCCAGGGCTTCCTCAAATCCCTGGCGTACGGGGGACTCGCCGCCGTCTTCCTGGCCATGCTCCTGTCGCTGACCCTGCTGCCCGCCCTGCTCGCGGTACTCGGGCCACGCGTCGACAAGATCCCGGTACGGCTGCCCTTCGCGGCCGGCCGAGGCGACGGCGGCTGGGAACGCCTCGCCGCCTGGGTGCTCCGGCGACCGATCGCGGTAGCCGTACCCATCGTGCTCTCGCTCCTGGTCCTGGCCCTGCCGATCCTCGACGCCCGGTTCGGCGAGAACGACGAACGGCAACTGCCCGCCGGCGATCCGTCCCGGGTCGCGATCGAGACTCTCAAAGCCGACTACCCACAGTTCGGGGCGGACGGCGTACAGGTGGTGGTCCGGTCTCCTGATCTTCAACCGCGGGTCGTCGAAGACCTCGTCGTCAAACTCGGCAACGTCCCCGGCGTCCAGGCCGTCACCCCCAGCGGCGGCAACGGCACCGACGTGGCGGTCCTCAACGCCGACCTGAAGATCGCCGACGTGTTCAGCGACGAAGCCCGCCAGGCCGTCGACCGGATGCGCGCCCTGCCCGAACCCGTCGGCACCGAGATCCTGATCGGCGGCGCCACCGCCCGCAACGTCGACAGCCTGGAAGCCATCGGCGCCCGGCTGCCACTGATGATCGCGCTGCTCGCCGGGGCCACCCTGATCCTGATGTTCCTGGCGTTCGGCTCCATCCTGCTGCCGGTCAAGGCCGTGGTGATGAGCGCTCTCAGCCTCACCGCCACCTTCGGCTCCCTCGTCTGGATCTTCCAGGAGGGGCACGGGGCGTCCCTGCTCAACGTCACCCCGACACCCCTGGAAGCCGGCATCGTCGTCCTGATGGCCGCCGTCGTGTTCGGCCTGTCCACCGACTACGAGGTCTTCCTGCTCTCCCGGATGGTCGAAGCCCGGCTCCGCGGCGCCACCACCACCGAAGCCGTCACCATCGGCCTCACCCGCACCGGCCGGGTGATCAGCGCCGCCGCCCTGCTGCTCATCGTCGTCACCGGCGCGTTCTCCCTGTCGTCGGTCACCACCATGCGCTTCATCGGCGTCGGCATGATCATCGCGCTGGTGCTGGACGCCACCGTCGTCCGCGTCCTCCTCGTCCCCGCCGTCCTCCGCCTCCTCGGCGACGCCGCCTGGTGGGCGCCCGGCCCACTCCGGCGCCTCCAGGAGAAGGCCGGACTCGCCGAATACGCCGGTGAGGAGGAACCGACCGGACGGCACGCCTGGCGCCCGATCGTCGACGGAACAGTGGTCACCCGGGCACTTCCGGCCGCCCGGGTACAGGCCGCCCTGCCGTCCGGTCCGGCGTCGTCCGCCGATCCGGTGGTCCTCGACTACGAGGACTTCCTCAACTACATCTCCGGCAAGGACGATGCGATGGCCCATGCCGGCGGCCTGCTGCCCGACCGGCCCGTCCCGCCATCCGATTCCCCCACTGTCTCCCCGACCGGCGACGGTACGAGTGAGCCCGGCACCACCGGCAGACGCTCCCCCGGCCGCCACCGCACCGCCGACCTGTCCCCGTACGCCACCGCGTCCTCCGCCACCGAGGATCCGACGCCCATGTCCTCAGCCGTCACACCCTCCACCGATCCGGCCGAAGCCCCTGTCTCGGCCGACGACTCCGTCCGCTCGCCATCCGCGGAATCCGACGCCTCGGCGTCGCCAGCCGTCTCCACCGCAGGCCCGAATGCCGACATTTCCGGCCTCGAACCGAAGCCCGATCCAGTCGATTCGCTCCCGGACCCGACCACCGCCGACGCGTCGCCGACCGGAACCGCGCCTCCCCACTACGCACACGACGACATCGACGTCGCCCGCTCCGACGCGGCGGGCCTTGCCTCGGCAGACGCGCCCCCCGCCGCTCAGGCATCCTCCGAGGCTGCGCGGGCCACCTCGCCGGTCGAGGACACCCAGCTCATCTGGGCCGAGGTGGAAGCAAGCGTCACCGCCCCGATCGACCCGGAGACCATCTGGGCCGAGGTGGAGGCAACCCTGGCCGCCGGAGCCGAAACGGTCAAGGCCGACGCGCTCCCGCCCACATCCGGCGATCCAGCCCCCGACCAGGCACCCCAGCTCCCGGAGGAGAACCCCGACCCGGCGAGTACGCAGGTCCTCCGCCTGCCCCCACACCTGGCAGGAGAGACGGCGACCCAGGCGTTCCCGGTCCTGAACTCCACGTCCACCGTCAAACCGGCCAAGGCCGCCAAGCTGGCCGAGGCGGCGGCCTTGGCCGAGGCGGCAGCACTGGCCACCCCTACCAGGCCCGCGGATCCCACACCGAACATCCAGGAACCAGCGGGTACTTCAGACATTCCCGAAATCTCATCGCAAAACGACCGGGCCTTGGCCGACCTGCCCGCCGCTGATCTGCCCTCGACCGACCTGCCCGCAGCTCATCCGCCAGCAGCTGATCTGCCCGCAGCTGATCTGCTCCCAGCCGATCTGGCCTCAGGTGATCTATCTCCGGCCGACCCGCCCCGAGCTGCTCCGAACCCGACATATCCGACCCCGGACAACCTGACCTCGGACAATCTGACCTCGGACAATCTGGCCCCGGACGAACTGGCCCCGGACGAACTGGCCGCAGACAACCCGGTCGTAGACAACCCGGTCGCGGACGATCTGGTCGCAGACAACCCGGTCGCAGATGATCTGGTCGCAGACAACCCGGTCGCAGATGATCTGGTCGCGGACGACCCGGTCGCAGACAACCCGGTCACGGACAATCTGGTCTCCCCGCCCGAAGACACCGGACCGGCTGACCACACCACGGAACCCGCCGGCCACGGCGAGGACCACGCGGAACCTGCTCCAACCGACGATCCGGCAACAGACATCCCTGCAGCCGACCTGGCGAAAGGCATCCTCACAGACAGCCGGGCGGTAGACATCCCCGCGGCCGATCTCGCAGCGGACAGCCCCACGGCCAACCCGGTAGCAGAAGTCCGCCCGGACGTCCTGGCAGCAGAAGACGACTCGGCGGCGACCGACCCCGAGGACCGTCCGGCGGCGGAGGACTCATCCGATGATCTTGCAGCGAGTCGGGCTGCGGATGATCTGCCGACGGATGCGCCAACCGAACTCTCCACTGACACCGAGACCCTGGCCGAACCCGAACCCGAACCCGAACCCGCAGCCCCCACCGAGCCGGAAATCTCCGCGCCGGCAGCATCTGAACCGGCCAGCGATGTCGACCGGATCAGCAACGACGCAGAAGACATCGGCGCAAAAGACATCGGCGAGCTCACGGCCGAGGTTCCCGCGGAGAAGAACGTTCTGTCTAGGGAGGAAGAGCACGCGCCCGTCAGCGAGGCGACTCCCGAGAACGATGCAACGCCTGAGGTTGCCGCTACTCCCGAGGCTGCCGGAACTTCTGAAGTCGATGTGACTTCTGAAGTCGACACGACATCCGAGGTCAAAGCGGCGCCGGAGGTCGACGGGACGCCTGGGGTGGAAGAAACGCCTGAGGTCCAGGCGACGCCTGAAATCGACGAGACGTTTGAAGTCCAGGCAACGCCTGAAATTGACGAGACGTCTGAGGTCCAAACGACGCCTCAGCTCCATGTGATCGCGGGACGTGCCTCCATCGCCGAGATCGAGGCGGCGGAAGATGAACCAGGCTGGGCCCCTGCGGCAAGCAATCCGCCGAGGGCGGGACAGAACACTCCGACCGGCACGGACCGTGAAGACGACGCGAACGAAAACGCTGGCACCGCAGCGGTTGAGGAGTTCCCGGCCTTCCCGGAGGAGAACGTTCTGTCTAGCGAGGGCGACGGTTCCGCGGACAGCAAGGGGGACGGCTCTTCGGACGGCAAGGGAAACGGCTCCGCGGACAGTGTGGAGGACAATCCCTCAGACGCCCCAGAGGACGATTCCGCGGACAACGCGGACAACAATCCCTCAGACGCCCCAGAGGACGATTCCGCGGACAACGCGGACAACAATCCCTCAGACACCCCAGAGGACGACTCCGCGGACAGCGCGGAGGGCAGTTCTGCGGACGGCTCGGGGGACGGTCTGTCGGGCGGTGGGGGCGAGCGGGTGGAGAGTTCGGGGGCGGTAGTCGCGCCGGGGCCGGATCCGTTCGCGTGGCGGTCGGATCCTCGGCTGGCCAGTCTCATTTCGGCGGAGTCTGTCTCGGCTGAACCTGGCTCGTTCAACTGGCTTGATCCGGCTGCCGCACCCACCTCACCGGCTGCCGCACCTGAGGTCGGGGAAGAACGCCGGACAGTGCCGGGCTCCGCGCCGTCGGAACGGGAGCCGGTCGACCACGATCCGGTGAACCACGAGCCGGTGGGGCTGGAAGTGGTGGGGACCGGGCCGGATTCCGCTACGTCGGATGCTGGGGATTCCGGTAGCGGGATGACGGACGCGGCGGGGCCGTTGCCGTATGCGCCGGTTCCGGCCTGGTGGTCTGAGCCTGTCGGTGGGGCGCCGGGGACGGCTGCCGCCAAGCCTGTGGCTGACCTGCCGCATCCCTACCAGGAGGCGGTTTCCGCGCGGCGCCCGCAGGACCTGGGTGACTGGCTGGCTGATTCGCCGGGGAAAGCCGCTTCGCGGACCGGATCGGTCACCGATTCGAGTACCGCGCCGGACGTTTCCGTTGCCGACAGCCAGCCGGCGGACATCCGGCAGGCGGACACCCACGCACGGCGGCCGGCGACTCTTGATGAGTGGTTGAACCAGCCGGCGGCCGAGTCCGCCAACCGGCCGGGCAGCCTTGCTGATCTGCCCAAGTCGGTTCCGGCCGACCCGGAAACGATTCAGCCGGCGGCACCGGAGACGGCGAGCCAGGTGGTCCCGGCCGCTGAGACCACTGCGGCGCCCGAGGTCACCGTGATCGAAAGCGCCGGTCATCCTGCCGATGAGACGGCCGGGGCCGCTGCGGTCGACACCGCACCGAAGCCGAAGCCGAAGCCGGAGGCGGAGGCAGTGGCGGAGGTTGCCGCTGAAGCAGAGCCTGAGGCGAAGCCGGAGGCTGAGGCTGCCGCTGAGGCGGAGCCGGAAGTAGCCGCTGAAGCAGAGGTCGCCACGAGGGTGGAGGCCGTTTTCGAGCCCGCGGCGGCCGCCCAGCCTGATCCGGCTCCGGAACCTGCCGCTGACAGTCCGGAAACGGGCGAAAGTGACATCCCTGACGTGCTCGGCACGGCTTCGGAAATTGTGGGCGATTCCGGGCCGGTAAGCGCGCCCAGCGCACCCGTCGAAGCCGCGAGCGAACCGGGTACGGGGGCGGGGCGGCGACCGCAGACGCTGGATGAGGTGCTGGCCGCGGGGCCGGTGCAGCGGGTGCGGGACGAGGCCGGTGGTTCGGTGCCGGGCGGGAGTGACGTCGCGGTGGAGGGGATCCGGAACGAGATCGAGTACCAGCGGGGGCGGCGGCCGGAGACTCTGGACGACCGGCTTCGGGGGACGATTCGGCCGGCCACTCTCGCTGATCACCTGCCGGAGCATGGGCGGGCGGTTCAGCGGCCGGCCAACAGCGGGCCGTCGTGGACGGCCGGGTCGGGTGAGCACCCCTACGATCGGCAGTCGCAGCGACCGGCGTCCCTCGCCGACCACCCGAAACCGGCACGTGCCGAGAGCGGGCGGGCCGACACGATCCGGGCCGAAGCCGGCGGAGGCGAAGCGGAACAGGGCGACGGCGCGCGGAGTGAACGGGAGACCGGGACCGGCGCCTGACGTCGGTGTGGGCTGTGCGCCGTCCGGGGCCGGAAACGGGAGGCCCCTGGCGGCGCTGTCGTTCACCCGTACCGCAATCGGATGTTGATCGGAAAGTGTGGGCACGGCCGGTGACAGGCATCCCTTGCCGGATGCCGCCGTCGGCCGATAGGACTGCGGTTAAGTACAGTGCGTGCGGTTACCGACAGAGGGGATGCAGGAATGACCGGCAGTGCCGACCCGGGCGCCGTGGGTGTGGACCCGGAGCGACTCGCGATCTGCCTCGCGGTTCTGGCCGAGGTGGAGGAGCTGGCGCCGGAGCATCCGGACGCGGTGGCGATCCGGCGAGCGACGGCCGGCGTGTTCAAGTCGGTGAAGGTGCGGCGGCGCAAGGATCGCCGGGCCGCGGTGATCGCGCACGACCGGTCGGTGACCGAGGCGACCGCTACCGGCGCGCCGGGGCGGATCGATGACGAGACGGCCGGGATTCCGCTGAAGAGCACCGTGCCGGGCGCCACCGCGGGGGTGCTGAAGCAGGCGCGCGGCTGTTACACGTGCAAGCAGCGGTTCACCGTGGTGGACGCGTTCTACCACCAGCTCTGCCCGGAGTGTGCGGCGCTCAACCACTCACGGCGGGACGCGCGCACCGATCTGACCGGCCGGACCGCGCTGCTCACCGGTGGACGGGCCAAGATCGGCATGTACATCGCGCTGCGCCTGCTGCGGGACGGGGCGGATCTGACGATCACCACGCGGTTCCCGCATGACGCGGTGCGCCGGTTCTCGGCGATGCCGGACAGTGCGGACTGGCTGCACCGGCTGCGGGTGGTCGGCATCGATCTGCGGGATCCGGCGCAGGTGGTGGGGCTGGCCGAGTCGGTGGCGGCGCGCGGCCCGCTGGACATTCTGATCAACAACGCGGCCCAGACGGTACGCCGTACGGCCGGCTCGTACTCCGAGTTGGTCGCCGCCGAGACGGCCCCGCTTCCGGACGGACCGCTGCCCGCGCTGGAGTATTTCGCCGCCCAGGCCTCGATCGGCTCCTCGCCGGCGGCGGCGCTGACCGCGGCCACCCCGCCGACGCTGTCCCCGGAGCAGGTGACGTCGATGGCGCTGACCGCACGGTCGGTGGCGATCGACGCGGGCGGGCTGATCCCGGACGTGACGGCGACGAACAGCTGGAGCGACCGGGTGCACGAGGTGGCCCCGCTGGAGCTGCTGGAGGTGCAGCTCTGCAATGTGACCGCCCCGTTCATCCTGGTGAGCCGGTTGCGGTCGGCGATGGCGGCGTCGAAATTCCCCCGCCGGTACGTGGTGAACGTGTCCGCCATGGAAGGCATCTTCGCCCGCGGGTACAAGGGCGCCGGCCACCCGCACACCAACATGGCGAAGGCGGCGCTGAACATGCTGACCCGGACCAGCGCCGATGACATGTTCGCCGACGGCATCCTGATGACCAGTGTCGACACCGGCTGGATCACCGACGAGCGCCCGCATCCGACGAAGATGCGGCTGCACGAGGAGGGTTTCCACGCCCCGCTGGATCTGGTGGACGGCGCGGCCCGGGTGTACGACCCGATCATCCGTGGTGAGGCGGGCGAGGACGTGTACGGCTGTTTCCTGAAGGATTACGCGCCGGTCGCCTGGTAGGGGTGTGCGAAAAGCCGCCCCTCGGGTGAGGGGCGGCCTTTTCACTAGCTCAGCGGGCCCTTGTTGTCGCCACCACCGGCGTAGGGCGGCTGATTGTCCGAGCCACCGCCACCGTACGGCGGCTGGTTGTCCGGGCTACCGCCACCGCCACCGTAGGGCGGCTTGTTGTCGGGGTAACCGCCGCCACCACCGTACGGTGGGTCGAACTTGCCGCCCTTGTCGTACGGTCCCTTCGGGCCGTTGTACTTCTGGTACGGGTTGAACGGAATGCCGTTCAGCTTGCCGTACTTGACACCCTTCTTGAACTTGAACGGGTGGGTGTAGCCGCCGCCGACGTGGAACGGCTTACCGAAGTGGTTGGGCTTGTAGGGCCAGCCACCGGGCCAGCCGCCGTTCCACTTGTTCCAGTACCAGTCGTTCTCCTCGACCTGGAGCACCCAGACGTTGCCCCAGCCGGGCACCCACGCCGGGAAGCAGTAGTAGTCCGACCAGGCCCGGTTGCGCTCGCCCCACCAGCCGGCCTTGTTGCACTCCCACTGGTTGTAGTAGTACCCGACGACGTATTCGTCGTCCCAATCCCAGTAGGGGCCACTCTTCGCGGTGGCGCTGCCGGTCGTGGTCGCAGCGTCGGCGGGCGTCGCCTGCGCCGGAGTGATCCCGAGCATCGCACCGGCCGCCAGGGTCATGCTGGCGAGTGCCAGCATGCGCTTTGCGTTTTTCATGTCACACCTTTTCAGGACATATCGCCATGACCTGCGTAGCTCATCACGGGCCTCCGTGAGGTATCGGGCGATCAGGCGAAACCTGACCGTTCGGACGACCCGCCGGGTGTCCGTAGGGCCGAATGTCGGCGCGACGGGATTGAACCCGGGATAACCGCTCTGAACAGGTGTTCTGCCGGCTGCGAGACGGGTGGGCCCGGCGATACCGCGGACCGCCGGGACACCGGGGAATCTCGATGACGGCCAATCCCGGGCCCGGTGGTCAGCGGCGATCGGGGACCACCGGGCCGGGCGGGATCAGTCGAGTTCGGTGACGTAGCCGATCAGGTGGGCCAGGGCGGCGTTCCAGTTGATCGTCAACTCGTTGGTGGACCACGACTGGATGTCGTCGATGTAGCAGAACTGGCCGACACACCCCTGCAGCAGGCTCTGCGCGACCGGGTCCTGGATCGACGAGTTCGGCCCGCCGGCCAGGGTGCCCGGCGGCGGGTGCGGCAGCGACGGGTCGAGCTGGGCGGCGTACCAGCGGCTGTGCTGGTTCTCCGCGGCCACCTCGCCGTACCCGGTGACGTAGGAGATGTTCAGCGCGTTCCGGCCGAACAGGTAGTCCAGGCCGGTGAGCAGACCGGTCCGGTACCTGTCCCGGCCGGTGATCCGGTGCGCCGCCGCGATCACCACCAGGTTGTTGGCGATGACACTGCTGGAACCCCAGTCCCAGACGTTGCCGGTGGGCGCGTAGGCGACGCCGTACGGGTGGGAGCGCTGGATCGCCAGGTACTTGTCCGCACCCGCGGCCACCTGCGCCTTCACCGACGACAGGCCGGGCAGCCGGTTCGGGGTCAGGGCCAGATCGATCTTCGCGGCCGCGGCGGTGCTCGCCCAGTCGAAGGCGACCGGGCCGAACACGTCGGCGGTGTGCTCGGGTGAGGACAGCACGTCGGTCGCGTACTTCTTCTCACCGGTGGTCAGGAACAGCTCCGCCGCCGCCCAGTAGAAGTCGTCGCTGACCTTGCTGTCGTTGTACGCGCCACCGCCCACGTTGTCGGACTCCGGGGCGTACAGCGCGGGGTTGGCTTTCGCCGCCGCATAGGCGGTGCGCGCCGCGGCCAGCGCCCGTTTCGTGAACGCCGCGTCGTACGGCTTGTACAGTCGCGCGGCCTGGGCGGCGGTGGCGGCCAGGTTCAGGGTCGCGGCGGTGGAGACCGGGTGCAGCTCACGGGGCTGCGGGTCCAGATGCGGCAGCAGCGGCAGGCCGGTCCACTCCCGGTCGTGGATCTTGTGGTGCACCAGGCCGGTCGGCGCCTGCATGCTGAGCAGGAAGTCGAGCTCCCAGCGGGCCTCGTCGAGGATGTCCGGGACGCGGTCGCCGCTCTCCGGGATGCTCAGGTTCAGTTTGCGGGAGCCGCGGTTGTGCTCGTACTCGGCGAGCAGGCCCCACACCGAGATACCGCCGTTGACCACGTATTTGCCGTGGTCGCCGGCGTCGTACCAGCCGCCGCTGACGTCCAGGGTGTAGTCGCAGACGCCGGGCTGGCACGGGACCGCGGTGTCGCCCTGGTTGGGTGCGACGCCGACATGGCCGGCCGGGCGCGCGTAGCCGGGGCGCAGGTCGTCGCGGATCGCGATGCCGCTGCGCTGGGTGTAGTACATCTTCAGAGCATCGGAGCGGAGATTGCGGTACGCCCGGTCGCCGATGTCGAAGGGCCGGGAGGTCTCGCCGTCGGTGGTGATGGTGAGGCCGCCGGCGTTCTTTCGGACATTTCCGAAATCGATGGTGTGGACGTTCTGCCCGGAGGAGGCGTCGACCCCGCGCGGAACCGTTCTGCCTTTCTGAATAGCTCTGCCCGATCCATCCTTCAAGATCCACGGCAAGGCGGTGGTCGAGGAGGTCACCAGAGTCGCGCCCTTGGGACCGTCGGGCAGATAGGCGACCTGGTTCACCCGCACCCGCGGGCCGGTGTCCGGCTCGTAGACCTCCGGCGGAACCCCGCCCACCAGCGAGACGTTGTCCACGCAGAACCGCCACGGGTCCGGGCTGCCCCCGACCTGGAAGGCGACCTGTCCCTGCTCGGTGCTGGCGTTCGCGGTGAACGTCCACTCGTAGTGCTGCCAGTCGCCGAGGATCGGCGACTGCTCGAAATAGGTGTCGTAGGGGTCGACCGACAGCCCGGTGATGGCCCGGACCACGTGCCCGGCGTCGCCGGAGGCGTCGAAGCTGAACCGGTAGGACTCACCGGCGACGAGGGCGATGTCGTTCTGGCCGATCGCGGCGTCCCAGCGGTTGACGGTGCCGCCCGGGACGTCCACGCAGGCGCGGCCGTCGGTCAGGGCGATGGCCATGCCCGCGTTGGCCCAGAACGGGTCGGTGCCGTTGTCGAAGGTGCCGTTGACTACTTGTTCGACCTCATCGGCGTACGCCGGGGCGGCTGCTCCGGCTACCAGTAGCGCGGCGATGGTGGCGATCGTGCGGGAGCGCTCCCATAGATGCATGGACACATACTGATTGCGAGTGTGTTACGGCGTCAACGGCCCTGATCGCGGATCCACGCGTCGATCAGCCCACCGAAGTGCGCCAGGAACTTCTCGTGCTCGTGCACCGGATACATCGCCCGCACCGTCTCCCGCAGCAGCGAACGGAACTCCTCCGAGGAGACCCAGTCGTACACGATCTCATCGACGCTCTTCAAATGCGTCTCACAGAACTCCTGATACCGGTCGATCTCGAAGTAGTCGTCGGCGAGCTTCCGGTAACCCCGCAACTTCTCCTGATAGGTCCGGTCCGAATCGGCGATCGCGAAATACTCCGCCGTGTCCATGTCCAGACGCGGTCGCCGCCCGGTCACCACACAGAAGACCGTCCACCGAACCAGTGCCGCCATCGCCCACGGGAAGTAGTAGTGCAGCGAGGTCACCGCCACGTCCGGGCACGCGTTCGCATAGTCGATCGGGTGCACCTCGTCGCCGCTCACCAGCGACTCACACGAATTGAACTCCCACCGGAAGAACGCGTTGACCAGCCGGGAGATGGTCACCACCTCGTCACCGGCGGCATCCGACAGGAAACCGTGATCCACCTCGTACCGGGCATGCATGGGTTGTTCCGGCCGGAACTTCATCACCATCGTCTCCGGCCCGATGCTCAGACTCCGGGCGAAGACGTCATAGCCCTCCACCGACGCCTGCAGATGCATCAGCCGCTCCCCCGACGCGTCATAGGCCGCGTGCAACTCGTCCGGATTCCGGATCCTCGAAACCCCCACCCAGGCCCCACCGTCGTACGGCTTCATCCACAGCGGATAACCGATCGACGCCGCCGAGGCCTCCAGATCGAACGGCCGGTTGTAGCGCGCCGCCGTATACGCCCACCGTGAGTTCTCCAGCGGATTCTTGAACGGCACCAGAACCGTCTCCGGAATCTTCAGCCCCAGCCGCATCATCGCGCAGTAGGCGGCGTGCTTCTCCATCGACTGGAAGGTGAACGGGCTGTTCAACAGGTAGACGTCGTCCATCAGCGCGATCTTCTTCAGCCATTCGCGCGGGTGGTAGTACCAGTAGGCCAGCCGGTCGATCACCAGGTCGTGCCTCGGCTTGTCGCGCAGATTGAACGGCTCGATCGTCACCCGCACCGGCCGGGCCCGATGCGTCCGCCCGCCCGGCCCGGACACCGTGCCCAGCCGGCGCAGCAACGCCTCATAGGCGCGCGGCCAGTCGTCCTCGGTACCCAGCAACAGTCCGATGGTGTGCTCGACGTCGGCCACGTCGCCTCCCTCTCGTCAGTCCGGCCACACCCGCCGCAGCAGATCGGTCAGGTGTGGATGCAGCGCGTCGCGCCAGCCGGTCCAGGTGTGCGCGTCCGGGTTCTCCACGAACGCCAGGGGATACCCCTGTTTCCGCAGCGCATCCGCCATGTCCCGGTTGTTCGCCAGGTTCTCCTCGGCGGCGCCGCAGGTCAGCGTGGCCGGAATCGCGGGACCGGTGCCCTCGTGCCGCACCCGGTAGACGAACCGCACGATCCTGGGCCAATATCGGAAACCGGACTCGGTGCCGTCGTACCGGGGCTGGAAGTAGCTCCCGGACTGCAGGAACAGGCCCGCGAACGTCTCCGGGAACCGCCGTTGCGCGTGCAGCATCGCCAGCGCGCCCAGACTCGCCCCGGCGCCCACCACCCGGGCGCCGCCCAGCCGGGCCCGGATCCGCGGCAGGATCTCCCGGGCCAGCGTGCGGGCGTAGGCCGGGGAGGCGGAGTAGTCCGCGTCCCGGTTTCCGGGCGGAAGCAACACCAGGTGGTACGGCGGAACCCGCCCGTCCCGGATCACCGCGGCGGTGTAGTCGAGTAGCCCGCCGGCCCGCTGGTACTCCGGCCCGTCGTGCACCACCAGTATCCGGTCGGTCCCCGGCTCGTGCGCCGGTTCCGTCCTCGGCTCTTGCCGCGGTTCTCTCGCCGTCTCTCTCAGCGGTTCTCCCGCCGTTTCATTCAGCGGTTCTCTCGCCGTTTCGTTCAGCGGTTCTCCCGCCGTTTCATTCAGCGGGGACCAGATCCGGGCGTCGCCGATCCGGCGCCATCGCCCGCTCGCGCGGGGAAGCCGCAGCCAATCCGGCTCCCGATAGCCCGGACAGCGCAACTCCCCCGGCTCGGACACCCGGCGGCCGTCGCGATGCAGCAACTCCAGCCGGTACTCCAGGCGGTGCAGCGGCGGCCGCTCCCGGTGGTACTCCCAGGCGGCGCTCTCCGGCCGAAAACTCAGCTCGGCCCGGAACGCCGACGAGAACAGCGACACCCCGGCCAGGACACGCTCGACATCCGGCACCCGAAACCGCAGCAGGCTGCCCTCACACCAGGCCCCGGCGGTCGCCTCCATCTCCGCACCCTAGCGCCGCACGGCCGCTCCCGCTCGGGATGCGCCCCGTCCCTCTCCCGCCCCTCATTTTCGCCCTCTGCTTCCTCTCGCCGTGCTCCCGTCCCGCGCGGCTCGCGTGGCACTGCCCTCGATGGGCCGGGCAGAACCTAGAGTCGACCGCATGCGGATCCGGATCGAAGGTGACCAGATGCCCGGCCGGACCGGGGCACCACAGGCCGAACAACTGCGACTCGGTGGCGTCGAGGTGGGCGTACAGCGCCGCAAGGAGGTGGTGGACCGCATCCCGGTGAACGCCGACCGCGCCGTCTGGGAACTGGACGTCGACTCCCGCGAGGTGGACGGCCTGATCGACGTCGGCGGCCCCTGGGTGCACGGCCGCCCCGGAGCCCGCTTCCTGTACCTCTCCTGGGGATCCACCGGCACCGGCGAGTTCACCGGCTTCCGCCGGGCCAAACTGATGTTCGGCGACATCCCCGGCGACCTGCTCCGCTCCGCCACCACCGGAGACCGCGTCCTGGTAGCCCGTCTCGGCCTGACCGGCCCGGACGGCGGCCCCCGCTGCGCCCGGGTCAAACCCCCGGACATCACCTGGACCCTGGAGTGAGACCACGCGCCGTCGGCGGTCTCGCGGGGTGACCGTGCTTACAACCTGGCCGGGAGCCCGGAATCCGGCCGTCGCGCTCCGGAAAGTGTCAGGGGGGCGGCCTAGAGTCGGCGGCATGTTCAGCGACCGTCTCTCCGCCCGTCACCGCCCACGTTCCCGGCGGCGGCGTACTGAGCGGTCGCCTCTTCCGCCCGCCACAACCCCGCCCACCACGCGCTTACGGGGGTCGTCATGACCGAGGTCGTGCGGGTCGATGAGCCTGCTGTTCCGGTTGTCGGCGCCGGTCGGGACGCCGGGTCGGCGGTGCGGGTGTTGCACGGGCTCGCCGGGCGGGACGGGGTGCTGAGTCTCTGGGGTGAGGAAGGGGTGGCGGCCGGTTCGCGAGGAGGTGGGCGGGGTTCCGTCCTGGAGCATCCGTTCGCTGTCCCCGCCGACCGGCTGCCGGCCGGTGAGTCGTGGGCGGAGACGGCCGTGGTGCTGCCGTCGACCGGGGCCGGGCCGCTGCCGTCGCCGTGGCTCGGGCTGCCGGCCCGGCGCGGGACGCCCCGGGCTCGGGCCTGGCGGGTGCCGGCGGTGCGGGTGATGTTCGCCGACGCCGATCTGGTCGCCGGGTTCGAGGGGCGGATCGCGCCGTCGGCCGAGTGGCTGGTGGAGTTGTGCGGGTTCGCGGCGAGCCTGGTCCGGCGCGGCCGGGTGCTGCCCGGCGTCCGGCTGGACGGCCCACGCCCGGTGGCCTGGTGGCGCCCGGTCCTGGCCGGCGCCGACGCGGCCCGCCATGCCGCCCTGCTCGACCGGATGCCGCCGTCCTGCCTGGCCGGCTTCTCGTCACACGCCGCGCCCGGCTTCCACCCCGCTTCCTCACCCGGGTCGCCGGCCGGCCTCTCCTCCGACTGCACCCCCGAGCCCTCGGCCGGGGCCGGGTCGCCGGGGGACTCGGCCGGCTTCGCGGCGGGGGCCTCGGCCCGGCGTGGGGCGCGGGCCGGGCGGGATGTGCCGGAGGGAGTGCGGGATGTGCCGCGGGCTGCCGGTGAGGTGATGCGGGCCGCGCTGGAGCGGCTGGTGGACGGGCTGGTGCGGACCCGGCTGGCTGAGGCCGGGGTGACGCTCGCCGGCTACGGGTGGCTGGGGGCGCTCGGTGGGGAGCCGGAGTTCGAGGCGGCGCCGGCGCTCGCCGACGAGCTGGCCGGGCGGCTGGACTCGTGGTTCGAGCAGGCCGCCGGTGGGGCCGAGGTCCGGGTGTGTTTCCGGCTCAGTGATCCGCGGGAGCACGAGCCGGTGCTCGCCGACGACGTGCCGCTGCCGGAGGACGCCTGGCGGCTGGAGTTCCTGCTGCAGGCCGTCGACGAGCCCAGTGTGCTGGTGCCGGCCGCGCAGGTCTGGCGGGACCGGTCGGCGCCGCTGCGCCGGTGGACCTCGCACCCTCAGGAACGGCTGCTCGCCGGACTGGGGCGGGCGGCCCGGCTCTACCCGGATCTCACCGATGCGCTGGGGCAGGTCCATCCGGCTGAGATGCTGCTCGACACCGAGGGGGCGCACCGGTTCCTCAGCCATGCCGCGCTGCTGGAGGAGGCCGGCTACGGTGTGCTGCTCCCGGCCTGGTGGCGGCGCCGGCCCAGCCTCGGGCTGACCCTCGAGGTGCGCGGGCGGGACCCGGTGGCGCACGTGCTGCGGGACCGGACGGTCGGGTTGCGGGAGCTCGTCGACTTCCAGTGGGGGCTGGCGCTCGGTGGCCGCACCCTGACCGAGGACGACCTGACCGATCTGGCACAGGCCAAGGTTCCGCTGGTGCGGTTGCGCGGGCGGTGGGTGTTCCTCGATCCGGAGCGGCTGGCCGCGGGGCTGGCGTTCCTGCGGCGCGGCGGGGGCCGGATGACCGCCGGGGACGCGCTGCGGGTGACCCGGCTGCTGCCACCCGAGGAGTTGCCGCTGCCGGTGACCGACACCCGCGGCGAGGGCTGGCTGGCCGACCTGCTCAGTGGCGAGCTGGACCAGCGGCTGGAGGTCCTGGACCCACCCGAGGGGCTGGCCGGTGTGCTCCGGCCGTACCAGATCAGGGGATTCTCCTGGCTGGCGTTCCTCGACTCGCTCGGGCTGGGCGCCTGCCTGGCCGACGACATGGGGCTCGGCAAGACGGTGCAGTTGCTGGCCCTGCTGCTGCACCACCGGGCGGGGCCGGCGCTGCTGATCTGCCCGCTGTCGGTGCTGGGCAACTGGCAGCGGGAGGCGGAACGGTTCGCGCCGGCGCTGCGGGTGCGGGTGCTGCACGGGGCGGAACGGGACGATCCGGCGACCCTGGCCGACGGCGCCGACCTGGTGCTGACCACCTATGCCACGGCGGTGCGGGACGCCGACGCGCTGGCCGCGATCACCTGGGACCGGGTGGTGCTGGACGAGGCCCAGCACATCAAGAACAGCGGGGGTGGCGCGGCACGGGCGGTGCGCCGGTTCCCGGCACGCAACCGGATCGCGCTCACCGGCACCCCCGTGGAGAACCGGCTGGCCGAGCTCTGGTCGATCCTCGACTTCGTCAATCCGGGGGTGCTGGCGTCGGCGCACACGTTCCGGGCGCGGTTCGCGGTGCCGGTCGAACGGTACGCGGACGAGGACGCGGCCGCCCGTCTGCGGCAGGCGACGAGGCCGTTCCTGTTACGGCGTACCAAATCGGATCCTGGCATCTCCGCCGAACTGCCCGCCAAGCGGCACGTCCGGCATCTGTGCGGGATGACGACCGAGCAGGTCAGCCTGTACCGAGCGGTGCTCGACGACCTGCTGGAACGGCTCGCCGAACAGGGCGAGACCCGGCGCAAAGGCCTGGTCCTGGCCGCGATGACCAAACTCAAACAGGCGTGTGTGCATCCGGCGCTGCTGCTCAAGGACGCGTCGCCGCTGCCCGGCCGGTCCGGCAAGATCGACCGCCTGGAGGAGATCGTCGACCATGCGCTCGGGGCGGGCGAGAGTCTGCTGGTGTTCACCCAGTTCGCCCGGTTCGGCGGGATGCTGACCCCGCATCTGGCGGCCCGGTTCGGGGCGCCGGTCCGGTTCCTGCACGGCGGCACCCCGGGTGGCGCCCGGGACCGGATGGTCAGCGAGTTCCAGCAGGCCACCCGGCCGGGGATCTTCGTGCTGTCGCTGAAAGCCGGGGGCACCGGGCTCAACCTGACCGCCGCCAACCACGTGATCCACGTGGACCGCTGGTGGAACCCGGCCACCGAGACCCAGGCGTCGGACCGCGCCTTCCGGATCGGCCAGCGCCGGGACGTGCACGTCCACACCCTCGTCTGCCTCGGCACCCTGGAGGAACGCATCGACCGGGTGCTCGCCGACAAGGGGGTGCTCGCCGAACGGGTGGTCGGCTCCGGCGAGGGCTGGCTGAGCGCCCTGTCCGCGACCGAGATCCGCGACCTGTTCGCCCTCGCCCCGGAGGCCATCGTTGACTGATGTCTGCCTGGACCTGCCCGTCCCGGGCCTGTTCGCACCGGCGTCGGAGGCCCGCGTTGACTGACTTCTCCCTGGCCTTCCTGGGCATGTTCGAGTCGTTGCGGATGGGGCCGACCTTCGCCCGGGGGCGTCGTGACGAACGCGCCGGGCATGTCCGCAGCCTCACCGTCTCCGGCAGCCTGGTGGTGGCGCTGGTCCGCGGGCCCGACGATCCGGTGGCGTTCCGGGCGCGGATCGCGGTGCGGGCCTTCGGCGCCTCCGACTGGGCGCGGGTGGAGTCGGCGCTGGTGCGGGAGGCCCGGTTCACCGCCGACCTGCTCAACGGGCGGATGCCCGCCGGGATCGAGGCGATCTTCGACGGCGAGGGGCTGAGTCTGCTGCCGTTGTCCTTCGACGAGGTGGCGCTGGACTGCTCCTGCGAGCGATGGCCGATGCCGTGCGTGCATCTGGCGGCCACCTGTTATGCGCTGGCCCGCGCGTTCGAGAGCGATCCGTTCGAGGTCTTCACGTGGCGGGGCCGGTCCCGCGACGAGCTGTTGATGCGCTTGCGCCGCCTGCGCGAGGCGTCCGCGGTCGACGGATCCGGACATCCCTCGGATGCCGCCCAGCAGTCCCCGCCGCGGTCCTCGCCACCGCCGAATGCCGGAGCGCCGCCGAATGCCGGATCGCCGCCGGATGCCGGATCGCCGCCGGGCGAGAAGACGAAGGACCGGCCGGCCGCCGAGGACCCGGCGAGTTTCTGGGGCTTCGATGCGCCCGACGGGCCCGATGCAGCACCCGCACCGGAGGCGACCAGGCCGGACGCGCTGCTGGACCAGCTCGACGACCCGGGCCTCACCCACGAGGGGCGCCCGGTCATCGAGGTGCTGCGTCCCGCCTATCAGGCGCTGCCGGACCGGACGTGACGGCGCCGCGTGATGCCGGTCCCCCGCGGTGCCGGCACCGGATCAGAAGCGGAAGCTCTGCGGGTTCGGGGTGGCGGGCAGGCTGAACAGGTCGGTCAGGCCGGTCACCCGGAGTTGGCGGTGCACGAACTCGCTCGGATTGCGCAGCGTCAGCCTGGTGCCCTGCTCGCGGGCCGACTCGTGGGCGGACACCAGCATGCCCATGCCGATCGAATCCATGAACGTCACGAACGTCAGGTCCACGATCAGCAGGCGGGGGCGTTCACCGTGCAGGGTGGCCAGGAACGCCGTCCGGAACCCGTCGATCGTCGAGGCGTCCAGACTGCCGCGCACGTCGGCGACCATCGTGCCGTCGGCCTGCCGTCGCGTCGTCATCACGGCCTCGCTCATCGCGTGTCCTCCGAGCCCCACCACACGTACCCCATCGGATTTGCCCTCCGCAGGCTGCCGCGTCCGCGGATGATCGGGGCGCACAACCCGTACGCCAGCCGGTTCTCACGTCCGGAGAACCGCCGGCCGCAACCGGAGGGACGGGATTCGGCGCATCGCGCCGGTCGGCTTGCCACGCGTGACATCGCGGGGTGACGGTGGCGGGCAGACCGACGGGGAGGAGAGAGCGACGGCCCGGACCGGCATCTTCGCCATCCGCGACGTGGGCCAGCCCCGGCCAGATGTCCGGCAGCGACGCCCCACTCGCCACCGCGCACCACTCGCCACCGCGCCCCACTCGCCACCGCGCTCGACGAGGGCGCGGCCTCGACTGGGCGACCGCCGTCCCGGCACTCGGCGCGGTCGTCGCCATCACCGGCGTCGTGCTGTCATCTTCTACGGCCAGACCCGGATATTCTTCGCGATGCGCCGGGACGGGCTGCTCCCCCGCGGTCTGGCGGCCGTCAATCAGCGGTACGGCACCCCGCCCGCCTCACCGTCGGCCTCGGTGTCCTGATCGCGGTGCTGGCCGCGCTGGTTCCGCCGGGCACCATCGTCGAACTCGTCACCATCGGCACCCGGTTCGCGTTCATACTGGTCGACATCGGGGTGATCGTGTTGCGGCGGACCCGTCCGGACACGCCCCGGCCGTACCGGGTGCCGTGGTCTCCGGTTGTTCCGCTGATCGGGGTGGCCTTCGCCGTCTATCTGATGAGCGACCTCCCCCTGGACCCCTGGATCCGTTTCCTGGGATGGCTCGCCGTCGGGATGCTGATCTGTTTCGGGTACGGGTACCGGCGCTCCCGCCCGCCCGCCCCGGGGGGATCCCCGGACGGGACGGGCGGCGACGAGCAGGCTCGGCCCCGATCAGACCGGATCGGACTGGCGCTTGCGGCGGGACGGGCCCCGACTGGCGACCTTGCCCGGCGCGGGCTTGGCGCCGACCTTCGGCGGGGCGGTCGTCGCGGACCGGGTGACCGAAGCGGCGTCGGCGGTCACGGCCGGCGTCGACGGATAGCGGCGGTGCACCCACCACTGCTGAGCCAGCGAGACCAGGTTCGTCGTGGTCCAGTAGATGATCACACCGAGCGGGAAGATCAGCCCGGAGAACAGCAGCGACACCGGGATCGCGTACAGCATCAGGCGCTGGATCGTGCGCTGCTGCGGGTCCTCCGACCAGCCGGTCTTCAGGATGGACATCCGGCTGGTCAGGTAGGTGGTGGCGACCATCGCGGCGATCAGCATTCCGACCACGATCCGCACGGTCAGGCCGTCGGCCCCCAGCGACGCCAGCTCGGCGGTGCTGGAGTTGAAGCCCGCGGCGATCGGCGCACCGAGGAACTTGGCCACCGAGGCGTCCGCGAACTGGGTCTCGGTCCAGCCGTACAGCGTGCGCCCGTTGGTGATCGACGGCTTCAGGTGACGCAGCACGTGCAACAGCCCGATGAAGATCGGCACCTGCAGCAGCATCGGCAGGAACCCGCCGAACGGGCTGACCTTCTCCCGCTGCCACAACGCGGCCACCTCGGTCTGCATCGCCACCGGGTCGCCCTTGTGCTTCTCCTGCAGCGCGCGGAGCTGGGGTTGCAGACGCTGCATCGCCTGCTGCGACTTCACCTGCCGGAGGAACAGCGGGAAGATCGCGGCACGGACGGTCAGCACCAGGAAGACGATGCCGAGCACCCAGGCCCAGTCGGTCGCCCAGCCGTGCGGGTCGCCGAGGAGCCGGTCCCACAGTCCGTGCCAGAAGAGCAGAAGCGCCGAGATGCCGTGATAGACGAGGGACATGAGGTCGCTGAACATGACGAGGGAACCCCCAGGGGCGGTGGAAGACCGGACGAGCCCGCGCCGGTACGGCGAAGACTCATGGACACACAGTCACCAGCGGCCACCGAAGCGAACAGCGCAGCTCGCGGAGCGTGAACCTCTTTCACCACAGGCCGTCCCGCCCACCGTCCCGTCGACGGCTCATCCTCTGGCCGTCGACGGGTGGCGTCACATCGAGCCCCGACGCAGACCGCCGCCGGACATCGACCGGTCAGCCGTCATGCTGTCAGCGGGCCCACGGGTCGTGTGCCCGACTAGCCGGGATCGGTGGTTCAAGCTGTGTGCAAAAGGTGCTTTACGCGAGAAATGCCAGCTCAGGCAGCGGCTGGGGCGCCCGTCGGTCCCCGGGGTCTGGTCCGCCCGGGCGCGTCAGGATCCCGATGCCGGGGCACACCCGCCCGAACGGCACGACTCCGCAACGCCGACAAACCCACCGAATGCCCGGCACCCTCGACGGGCAGAACCACCGGCATCCGGGTGAGCATCGCGATCAGCAGGACACCGACCAGGGCACCAGCCCCACCGGCAAGCTCGGAAGACCCGGCCTCGGCAAGCAAGCCGGCCAGGCGGGCGAGCGCATCCCACCACTTCACGGCGTCACCGTAACACCGCCCAGCCAGCCCTGTCTCACGGCGTCATCCGGCCCGGCCCGTGACACCGGCCTCACCGTCCTCTCCGGCAAACCTCGCCGGCCGGAACAGTCCGAACCTTGACGACCTGCACGTGCCGACCGGCCGTCACAGTCGCAGCTTCCAGCCACGAGCCCACCGCGCGACTCCCGGTCAGACCCGAGAGCGCCACCGGGCCGATCTCGGAGAATCCACCATCGTTTCGAGCCTTGCTCTCGCCGCCTGATCGCTTGCGGCCAATCCCCTCACGTGGGCGGCCCGCTCAGCGGAGATCCTGGTGGGTTTTCCACCGTTTCGCGTCTTCTTCTCGCCTATTGGCCCGCTCGCGGTCATTCCTCGCGCGAGTGTCCGCCTTTCAGCTTCCACCCTGGCCGATCTTGGTGGATTTACCACCGCAAACGGTGGTAAATCCGCCAAGGTCTCTGCTGAGCGGGCCGCCCGCGCGCGAGGATTGACCGCAAGTGATCAGCTGCCGGGAACGAGACACTTCCCGATGGTAAGTCCACCAAGATCGGCCTGGGCGAGGACTGGAAGGCAGGCCCTCGCGCGAGGGATTGACCGGAACACGGCGCGGAACCTCGCAGAAGACTCTTCTCGGTGGCGAATCGACCACTGTCGCGATCTGGCGATGACTTCCGCTGGAAACGCGTCCGGCTCCCGGTGAGTGGCGCGTTCGGCCCGGTGGGCGCGCTTCGGTCCGGTGTCGTCGTGGTCTTGCGCGTCGGGGCTGGGGCTGGGCCGGCAGCGCCGGAGGTGGGGGCGGCCGGGGTGAACTCCGTACCGGCGCATGTTTTTCAAGAAGCCCTGTGCCGTCCTACATGGAGGGAAGGGTCCGGGTCGGCGCTCGCGGGTGTGGAGGGGCCGGTGGCTGCGGATTCCCACGGTTCGGGAGAGGCGGCGCCGGGGGCGGATGACGAGCGGGACGCGGCGCCGGAGGTGGACGGCGGGTCCGCAGGGGCGGCAGGGTCGGCTGGGGCCAGTGGTGGGTGGGGGGACTCGTCGGCGGCGGAGGTGGGGGCCTCGGCGGCCCGGGCCGTCCACGGAGGGACCGAGGTGGGGCGGCGGGTGTCGGCGGTCAGGTCGCGGAGGGGGACGTAGACGCGGGCGTCCACCGCCTCGGCCAGCAGGAGGGCGGCCACCAGCGCAGTCGGGCGTTCCTCCGGGTCGCGGGCCAGGCAGCGGGAGACCAGGTCGAGGACCTCGGGAGGCAGATGCTCCAGGTGGGGCAGCGGTTCGGGGTCGGCGAAACGCTGGGCCATGACCAGCTCGGTGTGGGTTCGGGCGGTCCACGGCAGACGGCCGGAGAGGCAGTGGTAGAGCAGGGTGCCCAGGGCGAACATGTCGGCGGCGGGGGTGGCGGGCAGGCCGTCGAAGCGTTCCGGGGCGATGTAGGCGGGGGTGCCCATCACCGGGCCGTCCGGATCGGGGTCGGGGGAGCCGATCACGGCGGCGATGCCGAAGTCGAGGACCTTGGCGCCGGCCGGGGTCAGCATGATGTTGGCCGGTTTGATGTCGCGGTGGACCACGTTCTCGGCGTGGGCGGCGGCCAGTGCGGCGGCCACCTCGGCGCAGATCCGGACGCTGATCCGCCAGTCGAGGCGGCCGGCGGCCAGGTGTTCACTCAGGGTCTGGCCCTCGACCAGTTCCATCACGATGTACGGCACATCGGTCCCGGGACCCGGTGAGGTGCCGAAGTCGTGCACGCCGGCCACGTTGGGGTGGGCGAGCCGTGCGGCGGAACGGGCCTCGGCACGGACCAGGTCCACGCCGGGCACGCCGAGCGAACCCTCCACGCCGGGATCCATGATCTTGACGGCTACCGGCCGGTCCAGGACGCGGTCGTGACCGCGCCACACCTCCGACATGCCGCCGAGTCCGATGCGGTTGACCAACCGGTACCGCCCGCCCAGTGTCCGCATCAGGCGCCCCCCTCAGTTACCGGAGAGCTGTTACCCCACCGATCGGCGCACAAACGCCCATCGGGCCCGAATGAGTGACCGGGTCCATTTCCACCGACCATTCTGGGAACGCTCCCGAATACGAATTCACCGGCCCGAAAGGGCCATCCGGAATCGGTCACCGATCACTCCGTGGATAAAGGCGCCACGAAGGGGCGGGACCTCGCATCGGGGTCACAGACAGTAATGGCGGGGCCGTCCCTTGTGGGTCGGGCCCCGCCATCGTCAGTGCGGCCGGTTTACGCGCTCACCTGACGTCGACGACCACGCTAGGTTATCCGCCGCGGTGGCCCGAACCGGCCCCCACCAGGGTGATCGCGCTCTCAGCAGATCACCCTGTGCAACCAGGATCAGAACAACTCGGTACGGAGGTCGTGCGCGCCGTCCGCCCGGGTCGCCTCGTAATACAGCCGCTGACGGCCGTCCGGGAGCGCGACCAGACTGAGGTAGCGCAGCCCGTGCGGCTCGTGCGGACTGCCGACCGGCCCCCGGTCCTCGGCCGTGAGCTGCCCGAACGTGCCGTCCGGCAGTCGCGTGCCGGTGGCCGTGCCGGTGCGCTCCTCCCAGTTCTCCCCGGCCGTGGCGCGGCCGTCGTAGGAGGCGGTGATCCGGTCACCGTCGATCACCACCGAGGAGACCCGGACCCCGCGGGCGTCCCACTCCCCCGGGCGGCCGGACAGCGCGGTGCGCACCCAGGTCCAGTGCACACCGTCGGGGCTGGTGGCGTATTCGGTGGTCATCCGGTCGGCGTCGTCCCAGGACTCCAGGGGGTGCACCGACGCCCACAGGTGCCAGCCGTGCTCGTCGTGGTGCAACACCGGATCCTTCACCCCGGACTCCGCGGAGCCGGCCAGGACGGTGACCGCCGGCGCGTCGGCCAGGCCCTCGGGCGTGCCGGCTTCGAGCAGGTCGACACGCCAGTGCTTGGTGCCGGGGGTGGCGGCGCTGACGTAGAGCCGCCAGCGGCCCTCGGGGGTGCGGACCAGGGCGGGGCGTTCCAGGGACTCGGCGCCGAAGCGGTCCTTGCCGATCTCCGCGACCACGGTGAAGTCGACACCGTCGGCCGAGCGGGCGACCACGTTGGCGATGCCGCGGCCGGCGCCGATCGGGAGGCGGAGACGGTACGCCAGGTAGACGTACCCGTCGGCGTGGACCGTGCTGGGTGCGCCGGACCAGGCTCCCGGCTCGGTGCCCGGGGGTTCCACCACCACGGTGGACTCCTCCCAGCCGGGCAGGGGCAGGGCGGCGGTGATTCCGGTGGTCAAGGCGGCTCCCGTCGAAGGCGATGAACCCGACAAGTTTGCAACAACTATCGGATTTGTGGGACTTATCGGGCGCTGGCGTGTCGATCGAGACTCAGCCAGTCGTCGTAGTTCTGGCCGGTCACGTCCTGGAGCAGGGCGATGTCGTCGGCGAAGTACGGCAGCAGGGCGGCCCGCTCCTCCGGAGTGGTCACCGGCCGGGTGCCCGCCGTGCGGTGCAGCAGGGTGAGCAGCGGGCCCCGGGCGGCCAGGCGCAGGGGCACCGGGAAGTGGTGGCCGATCTCGCCGCCGGCCCGCAACAGACCTCGCAACACCCGGTTCACACCGTTGTCCTCGACGTAGTGACGGTTCACGTTCTCCCTCGGGATGGAGGTGAGAACACCGGTCCGCACACCGAGGAAGGAGCAGACCCGGTCCAGCGTCTCGGCCGGGCTGTCCTTGAGGTCGCGGTAGCGTAGCAGAAGTACCTGTTCGGCAGAGAAACGCTGGTAGAGGTGCTGGAGCTGCTGTCCGTAACGACCCAGTCCGATGTAGTGCCAGAAGTCGGCCCAGCCTCGTTCCCGGCGCGACTGCTCGGCCCGGCAGGCGGACAGGAAGTCCGCCTCGGCCTCCAGCCCGGCTACCCACAGGTGGGTCCAGTTGGAGTGGGCCCGGTCGACCGGATCCCGGAGCAGGATGATCAGCTTCACCTCCGGGATCAGTGCCCGGATCCGGTCGTGGGAGGCGAGGTCGTACAGGTAGAACGGGGTGGCCTCGCCCTTGAGCGCGCCGGGCGGCGCGGCGGCGAACAGCTTCTCGTAGTCGGCCCGCCGCCAGACGTGCTCCTGGTAGGTCTGCACGTCACCGGGGCCGCCGACGGCCGGGGGCGGCCCGTCGGAGAGGAAGAACTTCGGCTCCTTGACCGGCGACAGGAACAGATCGGGGTGCCCGGTCAGCGCGGCGTGCAGGGCCGTGGTGCCGGCCTTGGGCACACCCGCGATCAGGAAGTCGGGAAGTGACATGGGGTCTCCCTCAGGTCGAAGTTCCCTTAGCCTACCGATCAACTAGGATTTCGCAGCCGAAACCCAGCCGGTGGACGCCCTGTTGATCAGTAGATGCCCGTTCCGGCACCCGGGTACACCTAAGAGTGACGTTCCGGCCGGTCACCGCCTCGTCACCGCCGACCGGCACAGCCCATCGCCGGTCGGCCGAGTGGGCAACCGGCGGACGATCGGGAGCTCCCCCGTTCAGACGAGGGGTCAGCGGCGGGCCAGCAGGCGGCGCCACCAGGGCGTGGCCGGGCGGAAGCGGGCGCACACGCCCTCGCCACAAAGGGCGCATTCCCGCCCAGGGCGGTAGTGCTCATGCGCGTCATACGCGTGGCCGCACGCACAAAGTCCGGACTTTTCCGTCATCGCCTCACCAGCACCTCGTCCATGGTGGGAGCGACGCACGCACGCCCACCGGTCCCTGTCGCGTTCACAATAGACGCACACGGAAGGCGACCGGTCGCACACAGTAGCCAACGGGAGTGTGCACGGAGCGTCAGTGGACGCATGCTTGGAGTAGGCGTTTCCGGCATTGGCCGATGCCCATATTGTCCGTATTGGCAGTAATAAGCGGCCACTTTTCTAATTCGCGACTGAATCACCACATACATGGCTCAGTGCGACCGCTTCCCGTTACACACCGTAATGAGGAAGCCTTCCCTGACCACCGGAAGTACGTTAAAACTGCTGACAGAGCGACCGAACCCCCCAGCTGTGATGTGAACCCTTTGCGCAGCCTGTTGACGCTACGTAATCCCTTGCTAGGTTTATTTCCTGAAGCGAGCGGCTGTGCGGTCCCCACCGGGAAATCGCGCTACAAAGTCGCATTGCCGCCCCCCGGAAGGGACCGACATGGAGCTTTCGAACTTGAACACGTACACCGACGGTAACCGCCCGAAATCACCGACAGTTAGCGTCGTGATTCCCACGCTGAATGAGGAGCGGAACCTGCCGCACGTGTTCGCGAAGCTCCCGGCGATGATCACCGAGGTGATCGTCGTCGATGGCGGGTCGAAGGACCGTACGGTCGAGGTCGCCCGGCAGCTGCGCCCGGACGCGGTGATCGTGCAGCAGACCCGCAAGGGCAAGGGCAACGCGCTCGCGGTCGGCTTCGGCGCGTGCACCGGCGACATCATCGTGATGATCGACGCCGACGGTTCGACCGACCCGGGCGAGATCCCGCTCTTCGTCGACAAGC
Organism: Actinoplanes sp. G11-F43; assembly: GCF_050589265.1. NCBI lineage: Bacteria > Bacillati > Actinomycetota > Actinomycetes > Micromonosporales > Micromonosporaceae > Actinoplanes > Actinoplanes sp. G11-F43. The sequence goes on along the minus strand of NZ_JBNZCE010000010.1, from coordinate 10,801 downwards.
TGATCCACGGCGACCACTTCGTGAAGGGCTCGCGCTTCAGCCACGGCGGCCACAGCCACGACATCACCAGGCTGCGCAAGCTCGGCAACGACGGTCTCAACCTCGTGGTGAACGTGCTGTTCCGGACACACTTCACCGACCTCTGCTACGGCTACAACGCCTTCTGGCGCTCGGTGGTGCCGGCTCTGGACCTGCCGGACGTCCGCCTCCCGCAGCCGGCCGACGGCAGCAAGCTCTGGGGCGACGGCTTCGAGATCGAGACCATGATCAACATCCGCGCGGTGGCGGAGAAGCTCCAGGTCGGCGAGGTCGGCTCGACCGAGCACGAGCGCATCCACGGGGAGAGCAACCTCAACACCTTCCGGGACGGCTTCCGGGTGCTGCGCACCATCTTCAGCGAGTACGGCCGGATGCGCCGCCGTCGGGGCGCCGGCATCCGCCCGTTCGTCGAAGGCCTGCAGCTGATGCCCCCGCGCGGCATCGACCCGGTGGTCAGCAACCCGGCCCTCGGCGGACCGGTCCCCACCCGGCACGCCACCGACCCGCGCCGCGACGCCGGCCACCTCAACCGCGTCGGCGGCCGTCGCACCGAGGACGTCAACCAGTTCCGCAACCGGACCCTGGACGACCTCGGCAGTCAGTCCACCCAGGACCTGAGCGCGGCCCGGGCCCGGATCTTCGACGACCTCGGCAGCCGGCAGACCCAGGACATCAACGCCCTGCGCCGCACCTCGCGCGACGACTGAGCCTGCCACCCGCCCACAGGAGCACCCCCCTCGTGAACCACACCCCCCTCGCCACCACGATCGTCATCCCGACCTACTCCGAAGTGCGCTGGGACTACCTGACCCGGACCCTGGCGTCCGCGCGGGCCCAGTCGCACCAGCCCGACGACATCGTGGTCGTGGTCGACCACAACCCCGCGATGTACGAGCGGATCCAGCGCGAGCTGCCCGGCGTCACGGTGCTGCAGAACGCGTACGCCCAAGGTGTCTCCGGCAACCGCAACACCGGGGCCTTCCACGCGACGACGCCGCTGATCGCCTTCCTGGACGACGACATCATCGCCGACCGGCACTGGCTGGCCCGGCAGATCGAGCCGTTCGCCGACCCCACCGTGGTCGGCACCGGCGGCGCGATCCAGCCCGCCTGGGAGGGCCCGGCCCCGCGCTGGATGCCCGCCGAGTTCCTGTGGGCGGTCGGTGGCTCGTACGCCGGCATGCCCACCCGGACCGCGCCGATCCGCAACGTGTGGTCGGCCAACATGATCGTCCGCAAGGACGTGTTCGAGGCGGCCGAGGGCTTCCGGGTCGGCTTCGGCAAGCTCGGCGCCCGCAACCGGCCCGAGGACACCGACCTCTGCCTGCGGATGAGCCAGGTCGGCGGGGGCCGCTGGATGTACGTGCCGGGCGCGGTGATCCAGCACGAGGTGCCCCGGGAGCGGGCCAGCTTCAACTTCTTCGTGAAGCGCTGCTACGCCGAGGGCCGCGGCAAGGTCCAGATGGCCGGCCTGCACGAGAACGACGCGCTCGGTGCCGAGCGCGACTACCTGTGGGCGCTGCCCAAGGCGATGTTCCGCTACCTCGGCGCCGGCCTGACCGGCAAGGGCGCCGACAACTTCCTGCGCTCCGGCGGTGTGGTCGCCGGTGTCGCCGCCGCCGGTGTCGGGGGCGTGGTGGAGACCGTCAGCTCGAAGCGGCCCAGCCGCCGGACCCCCGTAGAGGTTGCCCCGTGACCACAGCAGTCCCCGCCGCCCCGCACCTCGGTGAGGAGAGCGGCGTCCTGCCCGCCGTCGTCCTCGACCTGGAACTGTCCGAGGCGCTGCCGGCGGTCGGCGCGGTCTCCCCGGACGGCCGCCGGGTCCAGCAGGCCTGGGCGCTGGTCCGCCTGTTCACCGAGCCGCTCGGCACGATCCTGGTGGACGTGCCGGAGCGCGGGCTCACCCCGCAGGCGCTGGCCGCGGCGATCGACGCCGAACTGGGCGACGTGATCCGGCCCCGGCTGGGTGGCGCCCCGGTGCCGTCGGCCGGGTTCGTCCCGGCCACCGAGCCGGAGTTCCTGGCCGGCCGGCGGGCCGCGCTGGCCGCCGCGCCGGACATCACCGTGGTGGTCTGCACCCGGGAGCGGCCCGGCGCGCTGGCCCGCTGCCTGGACAGCCTGCTCGACCAGCACTACCCGCCGGCCCGGATCCTGGTGGTGGACAACGCCCCGGTCACCGGAGCCACCGCAGAGGTGGCCCGGTCGGCGGCCCGGCGTGGCAAGGTCGACTATCTCCGGGAGCCGAGGGCCGGCCTGTCCTTCGCGCGCAACACCGCGGAGAAGGCCACCCGGGGCGAGATCGTCGCGTGGATCGACGACGACGAGCTGGCCGACCGGTACTGGCTGGCCGAGGTGGCCCGCGCGCTGGTCGAGAACCCGCACGCCGACGTGGTGTCCGGGGTGATCGTGCCGGCCGAGCTGGAGACCCGGGCGCAGATCTGGTTCGAGCAGTTCGGCGGGCACAGCAAGGGCCGCGGGTTCACGCCGGACCGGTTCGGCCCGGAGACCGCGCACCGGCAGAGCCCGCTCTACCCGCTGCCGCCGTTCGGCACCGGCGCGAACATGACGTTCCGGCCCGGCGTGATCGAGCGGGTCGGCGGCTGGGACGTCGCCCTCGGCGCCGGGACCCCGGCGATGGGCTCGGAGGACACCCTCGCCTTCACCCAGGTGCTGCTGGCCGGCGGGACCATCGTCTACCAGCCCACCGCGGTGACCCACCACTACCACCGGCGGGACTTCGAGGGCCTGCACAAGCAGATGGTGGGTTACGGGACGGGACTGACCGCGGCGTACACCAGTCTGCTCCTGGGCCGGCCCGGCCTGCTCTTCGCGCTGATCAGGCTGGCGCCCACCGCGCTGCGGGATCTGACCGGCGCGGACAGCCTGCGGGTGTCGACCTTGCGGGACGATTTCCCGCGTGAGCTCCTGACGGCCAACCGGCGGGGGATGATGGCCGGACCACGTGCCTACCTGCGGGGACGGCGCGCCGCCCGGGCGAGACTCCGGGACACCCGCTAAACCGACCAACGCGGCGACCGCGTCGTCAACAGTGTGTGGAGGGCTCTGTTCATGGGAGACCAGCCGACGTCCGACCGGAACCGGACGCCGGAGGAAATGACCGACGAAACAGTGGTCATCTCCCGGCCCACGCCGGACACCGACGAGACACAGGTGATCCGGCCACCGTCCGCGCCGCCGAAGAAGGCCGACGCGGACGCGACCCAGGTGATTCCGCCGGTGAAGAAGGCCGGCGGGGACGAGACCCAGGTGATACCCCCGGTGAAGAAGGCCGGCGGGGACGAGACCCAGGTGATACCGCCGGCGAAGAAGGCCGGCGACGACACGGTGATCATCCGGCTGCCCGGTGGGCCGTCCCCGGCGAAGAGCGCCCGGAAGAAGGCCGACGACACCGTCATCATCCGGCTGCCGAGCAGCCCGAAACCCGGCGGGCCGCGTAAGGGGGTCAACGCCCTCACCACGGTCCGCAAGCAGGCCGGCGACGACACCGTCATCATCCGGCTGCCACGGACGGCCGGCCGCGCCACGGTGGACCGCAAGACCGACGAGACGGTCGTCATCCGGCTGCCGGCCGAGCCGAGACCGGAGCCGAGCCGGGCCGTCGACCTGGGCTGGGCGCCCTGGGTGCTGGCCGTGTCCAGCCTGGGTGTGGTGCTGGTCGCCCTGGCGTACGCCGGTGGCCGGCACGAGACCGCCTGGGCGATGACCGCCTACTGGACCGGCCAGATCATCGTCTTCTCCCCCGTGGTGTTCCGGCTGCTCAGCCGGCTCGCCGGGGTCGCCGAGTCGTTCGTCCTGGTGATGGGTCTGGCGACCAACCAGTACATGCTCAAGTGGATGTACAGCCCGGACCAGTTCCGGTTCCCCGACGAGCTGCAACACTGGCTGGCCACCACGCTCATCACCGAGTCCGGTGAGCTGTTCCGGCCGAACAACGCGCTGCCCCCTGCGGTGCACTTCCCCGGCCTGGCCGAGATGGGCGCCGGGCTGTCGCTGTTCACCGGGCTGCCGGTGACCGCGTCCGGCATCATCGTGGCGGGCATCGCCCACCTGATCTTCGTGGGCTGGCTGTTCGCGGCGGTGCTGCGGGCCAGCAACTCGCCGGCGATGGCCGGCGTGGCCTGCGTGACCTATGCGACCGCCATGCACTACCTGTTCTTCAATTCGATGTTCCTGTACGCCACCGCGGCCCTGCCGTTCTTCATGCTCACCGTGTGGGCGCACCGGCGGTGGCGCTCGGGCGGCGGCCGGCGGTTCCTGGCGCTGGCCGTGCTGGGCATCGCGATGACCACGGTCAGCCACCACGTCACCGCGTTCGCCCTGGTCGCGACCCTGGTGCTGCTCTCGGTCACCGAGGTGGCGCTGGAGCGCCCGCGGCCGTGGCACTCGCTGCTGACGCCGGTCGCCGCGCTGACCGTCGTCTGCGCGTGGATCGGGTTCGTGGCCACCGACGTGATCGCCTATCTGGAGGCGCCGGTCGAGCGGCTGGCGTCGTCGCTGAACCAGATGTTCGGCGGCGCGGTGAGCCAGGAGGCGGGGGTCGCCAAGCCGGTCCCGCTGGTCCAGCTCGGTGTGCAGGGCCTGGGCATCCTGGGTCTGCTGGTGCTGTTCCTGGCGGTGGCCCGGGACATGATCCTGCGCAAGGACCGGGACACCTGGCGCTGGGCGGCCCTGGTCGGCGGCGCCGCCTTCTTCGCCGGCAACGGGGCCCGGTTCCTCGGGCAGAGCGGGCCGGAGATCGCCGGCCGGCTGTCCACCTTCACCTACGTCCCGATGTCGATCATCGCGGCGATCGCGATCGTGCACGCGGTGCGGATCATCCCGGACAAGGACGAGAACGGCCGGCGCTGGCTGTCGGTGCCGCCGCCGGGGGTCGCGGTGACCACCGGGCGGCGGCTGGCCGGGCAGGTCTACATCGGCACCACGCTGATCACGCTGCTGATGATCGGCGCCCGGACCGGCGGCTGGCCACCGGTGTCGGCGCTGCTGCCGGGACCGTACATGCCGGCCGCGTACGAGCGGTCGGTGGACGCCTACGGGGTGGACGCGGCCTGGTGGCAGGAGCGGGAGCTGCCCCGCGAGGCCCGGGTGGGCGGGGACATCACCGCTGTCGCGCTGTCCTCGACGTACGGGCGGATCGACCCGGTCCGGGAGGTCGGCGAGCTGTACTACGCCACCTCGTGGACCGCCGCCGAGCAGGAGATGGTCCGCACGCTGGCGATCGACTACCTGGTGGTGGACCACCGGATGGGCGATCTGCTGCCGATGGACAACGCGTACTTCCAGAGTGACCCGATGGCCGGCCGGATCACCGAGCCGCTCAGCGACGTCCAGCTGGACAAGTTCGACTCGATCGCCACGGTCTCCCGGCTCTACGACAACGGCACGGTACGGATCTACCAGATGGGACGCTCGTGAAGCCGGTACACGCCGGGGTCCTCGCCGGCCTGACCGTGGTGGCCTCGCTGGCCGTCGAATTCGGTCCCGTGGCGCTGTCGGTTCCGGCCGGGACGGCACTGGCGTTCGTGCTGCCCGGGTATGCCCTGACCGAGGCGATCGTCCGCCCCGGCCGGCGCGACATCGGGGTGGTGGAGCGCTCGGTGCTCGTACCGTCGCTGAGTCTGGCGGTCCTGGTTCTGGGTGGTCTGGGGCTGTGGAGTGCCGGCGGGAACCTGAGCCGGACCAACTGGATGCTGGTCTGCGCGGTGGTCACGCTGGGCGCGGCCGGGGTCGCCGTCCACCGGGCCCGCAACGCCCCGGCCCCGGCCACCGGTCCGGCGCCGAAAGCCCCGCCGGCGCCGCGTTTCGCGATCACCCAGGAGCGCCTGATCCGGGACATCCTGCCGCTGACCCTGGCGGTGCTGCTGGTCGCGGCGGCCGGGGTGTGGTCGTTCGCGGACAGTGTGAACACCTATGACGTGCGGGTCACGTCTCTGGCCGCGTCCACGCCGGGCCCGGTCGACGCCGAGGGCAACCGGATCACGCAGGTCACCGCGACCGGGCTGGAGGCGGCGTCCGGGCCGTACCGGATGGTGCTGACCGGGGCCACCGGGCAGGAGCTGAGCAAGCACGACATCGCGCCGTCCACCGACGGCGACTGGGCCGGCCGGGTCACCGTACCGAGCGACGAACGGGTCACCGTCAACCTCTTCCGCGGCGCCGAGCCACAGCCGTTCCGTACCCTGATCATCGCCGCTGTCACACCCTGAAACAGGAGCTCCGCCCGCATGTCGGACGTCTCAGACCCACCCCGGCGCGGCCGCCTCTGGCTGGCCGTGGGCGGGATCGTGGTCCTCGCCCTCGGGATCGCCATCGCGATCACGGTCAATCCAGCCGATGATCACCCGGTAGCCACGCCCCGCGCCTCAACGATTCCGACATCTCCGAAAAATACTCCGGGGGTCACCGCTGACCCCCGGTCCGCCCGCCAGATGATCGCCCTCCCCCGCGAGGCCGGCGCCTGGCCCGGACCCAACGGCATGTCCGGCGTCAACGGATTCCCCGTGCTCGACAGCGCCTCGGTCACCGGGTTCTGCACCAGCCGGGGCCGCCCCTGCAACGTGGCGCAGACCTACACCGACCGCACCGACTACGACTCGATGACCCGCGGCTCCGGCTGGACGTTCGAGAACTTCGCCGACTTCGACGGCGTCCTGGTGATCTCCCAGGCGCTGGTGCCGGACAAGGGCGAGGGCCTGATGGCGGCGTGCGCGAACGGCGACTACGACCAGCACTGGCGCGACTTCGGCACGCTGATGGTCCAGCACGGCCGGGGCGACTCGATCGTGCGCCTGGGCTGGGAGATGAACGAGGGCTCGATGGCCTGGCGCGGGCTGAACACCGAGCGCTACATCGCCTGCTACCGCACGGCCGCCACCGCGCTGCGCGAGACGAACCCCCAGGTGGTGCTGGACTGGACGATCAACGCGCACAACACGCCGGAGGATCTGTGCGGCGGGCTGAGCACCAACTGCTATCCGGGTGACGAGTACACCGACATCATCGGCATCGACAACTACGACCATCACCCCTGGTCACCCACGAAGGCGGACTTCGACCGTACGGCGGCCGCGCCTGAGGGTTTGACCTGGTTCTTCGATTTCGCCCGGTCGCGCGGCAAGCTGTTCTCGGTCGGCGAGTGGGGGATCATGCCGACCGGGGACGCGGGCCGGGACAATCCGGAGTTCATCGGCTGGATGCACGAGTGGTTCGCCGCGCACGCGCCGTACCTGGCGTACGAGGCCTACTTCCAGCGCTGCGACGGAACGTTCTCCCAGTCGTCGATCCTGCGGCCGGACGACCCGGACTGCCTGCCGAACACCGGGTCGTCCGACGCCTACGTGTCGCTGTTCAAGCGCTGAACCGGGCGGTCCTCGCCATCTCCCGGTAGGCCGCCGTGGACCGCTCGTCGGTGTCGATGCGCCAGTGCTCGGGGTACGACGGATGGGTGTCGGTGTCGAACCACACCACCGCGCCGATCGCCGGGCGCCGGGCCACGTACGCCGAAAGGTCCTTGATCCAGTCCGCCTTGCTGGTGCCGCCGTGGTCCTTGGAGCCGACCTCGGTGATCATCAGGGGCTTGCGCGGCGAGTACGTCCGGTAGAACCCGTCGAAGAGGGTCTCCGGCGCCTCCTTGTTCAGGTTGTATCCGGAGACACCCACCCAGTCGACGTACCTGTCACCCGGGTAGTAGGCCTCCATCCGGTTCCACTCCTCGTTCGGGCTGGAGTTCCAGTTCGGGCTCCACACCCAGGACACGTTGTCCGCACCCTCGTCGTCGAAGATCTTCCGGATCCGGCGGAAGCACTTCACATAGCCGGCCGGGTCGCTGTCGTTGCGGGGGCCGCCCCAGTCGTACCAGTCGCCGTTCATCTCCCAGCCCCAGCGCAGCAGCACCGGCCGGTCGAAGTCCCGGGTCCGGCGGGCGGCCGCCGCGATCAGGTCGTCGGAGCGGCCGTCCAGGATCCGCGGATACTTCGGGCCCCGCCAGGAGACCATCGGGATCGACTTCTTCGGCATGCCCTCGATCGACGACGGCAGGTTGTCCCGCCAGGCGTAGAACACGTGCGTGATCCTCTGGTCCCGGCCGAGCTGCTCGCGGCGCAGCTTGACCGCTTCCGGGTACGTCATCCCGTCCAGCCCCAGATAGGAGCCGAGCATCGCCTTGCCGGCGACGAACGGCACCGTGCCGCCCAGCTTCTTCGGATCGTCCGCCTCGGCGAACGGCGACGGGGTCACCTCCGGAGACGGGCTCGGGGCCGGCGCCGCCGCCTCCTTGCGGGAGATCACTCCGCAACCACCGAGAGCGCCCACCGCGGCTAACCCGAGCAGACCGCGCCGGGTGATCACGTCAGGTTCCGGCCGGCCTTGCGCGCCAGCTTGCGGACCATCCGCCAGCCTGGTTGCGCATACTGTTTGAGCTGCGCGGACAGAGGGGTGGCACCCTCGATCAGAGCGACCAGGCCGGCGCCGGTGTGATCCGGGGTGGGCTGGAACCGGGGCACCGCGAACCGCCGCTCGGACGGGCTGTGCGCGCGCCGGCCGACCTCGGTGGCGTTGTCGTGCCCGGACCGCTGCACCACCCGGCGGACCAGGTCGCTGTTGTAGCCGTGCGGGTAGGCGAACGACCGCACCCTGATCTGCAGCCGCTGCTCCAGCTGGTCGTGGCTGCTGACCACCTCCTCGCGCAGCTGCGCCGGGGTGAGCACGTCCAGCGGGTGGTGGATCAGGCTGTGGTTGCCGATCTCGACCCCGGCGGCGGCCACCTCGGCCAGCTCGTCCCAGGTCAGCATCGGGCCGAAGTCCCTCTCCCACCGCCCGAGCCAGCCGGCGTGGCCGCCGAGGTGGCCGACCGAGGCGTACAGGGTGGCGCCGGCGCCGGCCTTGCGCAGCTCGGGCACGCCCCGGGTGAGGAAATCCCGGTAGCCGTCGTCGAAGGTGACCGCGACCATCCGCCCGGTGTCGCCGCGCTCCAGCCGGTCCAGCGCCTCGGTGAGCCCGACCAGCTGATAGCCGGCCGCGGACAGGGCGGCGAGCTGCTCGGCCAGGCGCTCCGGCGGAACCGCGAGATCACGGAGCGGGCCACCGACCGAGGAGACCGAGTGATACATCAGCGCCGGCAGCGTGGACCAGGTCACGCGAATTCCCCCCAAATACTTCCGAGTTGCTCCGGCCGGGAACGTTACCCGCGCGGCCGCCCTGGAGGGTTCAGCCGTTCGACCCTACCTCTAGCCATTTCAGACTACGGGGAGTAACCTCCGAATCCTTCCGGTTCGCCAACCAGCGCAAACAGCGTCACGCAGACATTACTAGCAGTGACATCTGAACCTTTGCGGCACCGATGACGTACCGGAGGACAAGACCGAAACCGCTCTAAACCCCGGGAGCGCGAACCATGTTCCGCCTGATCCAGCTGCATACTGAAGCCGGCGTGCCACGCATCGGCGTCGACCCCGACGGCTACGTCAGCGCACGCGCCGCGCTGGCCCAGTACCGGACCGCCCCCGCCACCTACTTCGCCGTCGGCCGCTTCGACCACGAGGGCACCCTCACCGAAGTGATCCTCGACCCGATCTGCGGACTCGACGGTGCCTGCCAGCGGCCCGCCTCGGTCATCCACGCCAAAACCTACGAACGCCTGTGCGAGGCCTGCGCCTCCGGACTCGACGTGCTCACCGTGGCACAGCTCGCCCGCCGCCTCGGCATCGCCTGCCGGCTCGCCCCGTCCGTCGCCCGCTTCCGGCAGAACACCCTGACCGGCCTGCGCGCCCCCTCCGGCAACCGGATCGCCCGCGAATTCCCCGACCACGTCCACGACCCGATGTGGCGCCAGGAACTCTGCCTCAGCCTCACCCAGAGCCCCACCACCCTCAACGGGCTGCTCATCGGCGTCGGCGCCCTCAGCCACCGCCAGGTCCTCGACCTCTACCCGGTGCTGTGCGCCCTCGGCGACGAACTCCCCGACGCGATCCGCTCCGACCTCTCCCGCGCCACCGCGCGACCCCTCTCCCCGGCCGGCGTCACCGGTCTGCGTCTCGGTCTGCGCATTTAGATCTGGTACGCGTTCCGTACAGTCCCGTGGCTACCCCGCGAGGTCCGCGGCGGCCCGGGCCCTGACGCGGCCGCCGGGCTTCGATCCCTACTCCAGGTTCACCCGCCTCTACTCCAGGTTCACCCGGTTCGATTCCTGATCCGGGTCCACCCGGTTCGATCGCTGGCCCGGGCCCACCCGGTTCCATCGCTGGCCGGGTCTACCCGGTTCGATCCCTGGCCCAGGTCCACCCGGTTCCATCGCTGGCCCGGGTTCGCCCGGTTCGATCCCTGATTCGGGTTCGCCCGGTTCGATCCCTGATTCGGGTTCGCCCGGTTCGATCCCTGGTCCAGGTTCACCCGCAGAACCGTTCCGGCACCCCGGCACGTGCCGCAGTTCGTGAGGTAGGCGGCGGTGCCGCGGATCGTCAGACCGCCCGGCTCGGTCAGGCCCTCGGACAGCACGACGTGCCGCACACCTTCGGCATCCACCCGGATCAGGGCGCCGGACGCCCGCCCGGGCCCGGCACTCCCCCACTCGCCCGCGACGCTTCCCCGAGTCGGCGCCGCCCTCCGAATGGGCTGCCCAGCTTCACGAGACAGAACGTTCTCCTCAGGAGACGCCGACCAACCCGCCCACCCGGCCTGCCCAGCCCGCCCGACCCGCCCAGCGTCACGACACAGAACGTTCTCCCCAGGAGACGCCGACCAACCC
>NZ_JBNZCE010000001.1:0-176534 GCF_050589265.1 Actinoplanes sp. G11-F43 | reverse complement strand
CAGGAGACGCCGACCAACCCGCCCACCCGGCCTGCCCAGCCCGCCCGACCCGCCCAGCGTCACGACACAGAACGTTCTCCCCAGGAGACGCCGACCAACTCGCCTGCCTGCCTGGCCAGGCCAGCCCGGCCAGCCTTGCGAGACAGAACGTTCTTTGCAGAGGATGCCGACCGACCAGCCTGCCCGGCCTCCAGAACGAACAGGTCGCCCCTCGTCGACCAGGCCAGATCGGCGATCCGGGTGAAGCCGGTGGCCCAGACCTCCGGCGCCCGCCCCGGCACCACCCGCCAGATCCGGGCCGCGCCCACCGGAGACGGGAAACCGGTGCGCTCACCCACGTACCAGGCGCCGTCCGGGCCCACCGCCACCGACGACGGCCGCGACTCCATCGGGAACCGGCTCCCCGGCGGCGGCCCGTCCGGAATCCCCGCCGGAAACGCGACCTCCCGCACCGGGAACGTGGCCACCGTCCGAACCCGGCCCCGCGCGGTGACCGCGCGCAGGGCGTTCCCGGCCGGGTCCACCACCAGATAGCCCCGCCCGCCGGGCAGAACAGCGAACCCGCTCCCCACCCCGCTCAACCGTGCCGGGCCACGATGCAGCCCCGCCCCGTCGGTGTAGATCAGCTCACCATCATCGTCGACAGCCACGTCAGCGGGCCCGGACGCATCGGTGCCGGCCGGTGACGCCTCGGACCGGAGCTGCGACACGACCCGCCACTGATGTCCGAAATCGACCACCGTGATGGCACCTGATCGTCCCGCGCAGATCCGGCCGCCGTCCGCTCCCCGACGGCACTCACCGTCCCCGCCGCGGCCGGCCTCGGCGACGTAGAGTTCGCCGCGCGCACCGAACGCCAGCCCACGTGGGTTGTCCAGTCCCCGGGCGACGATCGTCGAGGCTCGGGGATCGTACACAGGAAGGGTCGGTTCCGGTCCCATCGCCGTGGCGCTCACCGTCACCAGGGCAGCACTCAGCAGTCCGAGCATGATCAACTAAACCCCCCGTGTAGTCGATCCCTCAAGGTTTCCCCAGGATCACGGTGGCCCGGTGCACAGAGTCCCTGATCCGATACCTTCGGCGCTTGACTTCTCCCCGCTCTAGAGAACGCGGATTCCGGCGGTTACCCGCCGGGCTTCCTGCTTCTCAGCCCGCTGCCACTTGAACCGCGGGTAGCGTGCCCGCTTGCCCCAGAACGCCACGAACGCGCCTTGCAGATGCCACGGGCACTGCTGGAGCGGAACGCAGGAAACCTCGTTGAGGAAGGCCAGTTCGTCGGTCTTCTTCCAGGCGGTCAGCATGGCGCTGGTGGCGTTGTAGCCGACCCGTTCCTGCCGCAGGCGCCAGGCGGTGGTGCGGGCCTCCAAGGCCAGGTTGTAGACCTTGCGCACCCATCCGAACGTCCGGTTCAGCAGGTCGGCCTGCTCCGGAGTCGGGTAGAAACGGAACCGGAAGGCCCGTTTCACGGCGTGTTCGGACACGCCCGACACGTTAGTACACCTGTTCGACAGGATGTCGCGCGGGGGTGGCTTGTGGACAGACGCCGATTCGCCGCCACGGCGAATCGGCTGCCCCTGACCTGCTCCGCAGGCGTCCGTTTCCTCTCGGCCCTGAAGGCCGAGAGTATCCACGGAGGAATCTGATGACGCGCACCATCACCGGCTTGGTGGCCCGCGCCCGGGACCTCGCCGCCGGCGGGCAGCGGGCCGTGCTCGGGATCGCCGGGCCGCCCGCCGCCGGCAAGACCACCCTCGCCACCGAGCTGGTCACCGCCCTGGCCGCCGCGCCCCCACCGGGTCTCGGGCCGGACTGGGTGGCCCATGTGCCGATGGACGGGTTCCATCTGGCCGACGCCGAACTGCACCGGCTGAAGCTGCGCGACCGCAAGGGCGCCCCGGAGACGTTCGACTCGGCCGGCTACGCCGCCCTGCTGCGCCGGCTGGTCGACGACCAGGACGAGATGATCTACGCGCCCGGGTTCGAGCGAGTCCTGGAACAACCGATCGCCGGCACCATCGGGGTGCCCCGGGCAGCCCGGCTGATCGTCACCGAGGGGAACTATCTGCTGCTCTGGGAGCCGGTCCGGAAACTGCTCGCCGAAGTCTGGTACACCGATCTGGAACGCGGCGAACGGCTCCGCCGGCTGATCGACAGGCACGTGCGGTTCGGCAAGTCACCGGACGCCGCGGTGGCCTGGGCGACCGGCACCGACGAGCGTAACGCCGAGGTGATCGCGGCCACCCGGGACCGTGCTGACCTGGTCGTCCCCTCGGACCTGATCCGTACCCTCGGTTCCTGACCTGTGGGCTGCGTCTCGTTCAGTACGAGGGTGGTCGCCGCGGAGTGGCATGCTTGGCCGCATGTCGGTGGGTGAGGCGGTCGATACCGAACCGCGTAGGCGGGGCCCGCGTGTGGCCCGGTTCGGTGCTGTCCTGGTCGTGGTGATCGCGCTGCTGTTCGGGGTGCCGTGGGCGACCCTGGTGTGGTCCGGCAACGACTGGCCGGTGCCGGTGTTCGTGGCCGGCACGCTGCTGTTCGCGGGTGTGGCCGCCGGATTCCCCTACCTGATGTTCCGTGGCCACGGCGGTCACCGCGACCGCGAGTCCCGGATCGCTGACACCCTGCTCGGCGTCGTCTGGGTGCTGTTCGTCTGGTCGATCATCGGCCAGCTGTTCGGCCTGGCACTGCTCGCCGCCGGTGTCGCCGACCCGGTGCGCTCCCGGGCGGTGTCCGCGTTCGTCGTGGTGGTGTCGATCGTGCTGCTGGCCTGGGGCCATCACGAGGCGATGCGGGTGTCCCGGGTGCGCCGGGTCGACGTGACGATCCCCCGCCTCGGCAAGGGCCTCGACGGCCTGACGGTGGCACTGATCACCGACACCCATTACGGCCCGATCAACCGGGCGAAGTGGTCGCGGGGCGTCACCGAGGTGGTCAACTCGCTGGACGCCGACATCGTCGCGCACACCGGCGACATCGCCGACGGCCTGGTGTCCCAGCGCCTGGAGATGGCCGCCCCGCTCGGTGACATCCGGGCCCGGTTCGCCCGCGTCTACGTGACCGGCAACCACGAGTATCACAGCGGCGCCCAGGGCTGGGTCGAGCACATGGAGCACCTGGGCTGGGAGACCCTGCACAACCGCCACGTCCTGGTCACCCGGGGCGGCGACACCCTGGTGGTGGCCGGCGTCGACGACCGCACCGCCGGCGGCTCGGGCCTGCCCGGCCACCGCACCGACCACGAGGCGGCCCTGTCCGGTGCCGACCCCGACCTGCCGGTCCTGCTGCTGGCCCACCAGCCCCAGCAGATCACCGACGCCGTCCGCCACGGCATCGACCTGCAGCTCTCCGGCCACACTCACGGCGGCCAGATGTGGCCCTTCCACTACCTGGTCCTCACCGACCAGCCGTCTCTGCAGGGCCTGTCCCGCCACAGCGACCGCACCCAGCTCTACACGAGCCGGGGCACCGGCTTCTGGGGCCCACCGTTCCGAATCTTCGCTCCCAGCGAGATCACACTCCTGACACTCCACGCCCCCGGATAGCCATCAGAAGCGCTCTTTCCCCCGGCAGTCTCGGACGACTTGCCTCCGTTTCGAGCTTTCCTCTCGGCGCCCCGGTTACTCGCTGTCAATTCCCTGCGCGCTTTTCCACTTCCCGCCGCGCCCTGGCCGACCATGGACGATTCACCCCCGACTTTCGCACTTTGTGAATCCATTACCTGACGCCGCCTCCGCACGTAACGCCAGTCATGGACCTCAACACCGAGAATCTTGCGATTCCGCGCTGACCAGGAAAACGCAAGGCCTTCTCGGGAGCGGGACTTACCTGCGAGGACTCGGAGGGTCATTCAAAACCCGGTTGGGCGGTTCTGAAGATCTCCAGGGCGGTGACGGTGCGTAACACGTCGGGGAAGTCGGTCATGATCCGGTGGTAGCCGGTTTTGAGGATTTTCCAGTTCTTGAGGTGGCTGATGGCGCGTTCGACGGCGGCGCGGAGCCGGTTGACGCTGTAGTTGTAGGCCTTCTGCTTGTCGGTCAGCTCTGCGCCGGGTGGTTTCCTGTGCGGGGTGATCGGGCCGGTGCCCTGGTAACCGCAGTCGCCGATCATCCCTGGTCCGCCGGTGGCGTAGTGGCCTTTCCAGCGTTGCGCGATGCCGGAGATGTGGAACGCTGCCGCGTCGTGGCGGGCGCCGTTGACCGGGTCACCGACATCGGTGACCCGGCCGTCGAGATCGGCGATTACCTGCACGTTCTGCCCGCACACGTGTTTCTTGCCGGAGAACAGGCCGTCGTAGTGTTCGCGTTCACCGACCGGGGCTACGAACCCGTCGACCAGGACACCCTGGCGCAGGTTCTGCTCCCGGCGCTGGTCGAGTTCGGGACGGGTGACCCAGCGCAGGATCGGCTGCAGGGTCTGGTGATAGCGGGTGATCGTGGCCTGCGAACAGCCGAAGATCTCGCCGAGAACCTCGTCGGACAGGTTGTGCCGCAACCCGAAGAGCACCGCGATCACCGCTGTGGGCAGCGGCAGCACGTGCGGCCTTCCGACCGCCGGCTTCTCCCACTCGACGCCGACGATCTCCCGGACCCGGCCGATCAGGTCGCTCAACCGCTCTTCGGGCAGCCCTGTCATACTGGCGCAGCGCAGCGGCCGGCCCTCGATCAACTTCGTCACACAAGATGATCTATGGGATCCCGGCCGCTGTGTCCATTCCGGACAGCCAACGCCCGGCCAACAACCCAAATCTCACTCAACGTTACATCCATGAGTGTCGACCAGGTTTTGGACGGCTCTCCAGGATGGCCGTCGCGCACGGTATCGCTGATGCGGAGGAGAAACGGCGGCGGGCGGAGCGTAAGCGTGACTGAAAATGACACGGCGCATGGTTGTCCCCCGATGAAGCTCACCGTGCCGCCGGGGTCAGGCAAAGAAACGGCCCGGCGTCGCCGCCGGGCCGTTTCTGTCGGGACTGTTCGTGATCAGCTGATGGCCTGCGGCGCGACCCGGGCCGAGGGGGCCGACGGGACCATCGAGCTGGCCGAGGAGCCGACGACCGCCTCGAGGTACTCGCAAGCCTTCGTGCTGCTCTTGTTGTTGGACTCCAGGCAGATGTCGGTGTTGGCGCCGCCGTCCAGCTTGTCGACCGCGCTGGCCGAGCCGGACGAGATGACCCGGTTGCCGACGACCTTGGGGTGCTCGCCGACCAGCCGGTCGTCGCCGGTGCCGCCGGAGAGGGTGTCGTTGCCGGCGTTGCCGATCACGTAGTCGTTGCCGGCGCCGCCCCAGATCTTGTCGTTGCCCGCGTAACCCTGGATGGTGTCGTTGCCGGCCTCGCCGACGATGGTGTCGTTGCCGGTGCGGCCGTGGATCGAGTCGTTGCCGGTGCCGCCCCAGATCTTGTCGTTGCCGGTGCCGCCGTCGAGCCCGTCGTTGCCGGCCCCGCCCCAGATCTGGTCGTTGCCGGTGCCGCCCCAGATGTTGTCGTTGCCGGTGCTGCCGGTGATCGTGTCGTTGCCGGAGCCGCCGTCGATGTCGTCGTTGCCCGCGCCGCCCCAGATCTTGTCGGCGCCGGAGTCGCCGTAGAGGTCGTCGTTGCCGCCAGCGCCGGTGATCTGGTCGTTGCCGGAGCCGCCCTGCAGCTGGTCGTTGCCGGAACCGCCGACCAGGATGTCGTTGTCGGCGCCACCGTCGGCGAGCATGAAGACGCCGGTGTAGTTCCGGACGTAGTCGTTCTTGTCGCCGAGCGCGACCCAGATCTCCTTGGTCTTGCTCGAGGTCGTGCACTTGACCTTCGTCGAGTCGACCCGCTTGCAGCCCTTGCCGGCCTTGATCGCGGCGACGTCGTCGATGGTGACGGTGCGGCCCGAGATGGTGACCTTGACCTTGTTCACCTTGCCCATCAGAGCGCGGAAGTCGACCGTGTCCCCGTCACGGACCACGGCCAGGCCGGCGGTGGCCGCCTGCGCCGGGGAGGCGAGCAGGGAGGTGGACCCGATCACGGCCGCGGCGGTCGCGCCGAGAGTGGCCAGAGTTCTGCGGTACTTCAGGTTCATGGTGAAACCCCCGTGGAAGGACTGGGTGCAACAGAAAAGGACGGTACCGTTTCGCCGCAACACATTCGCATGGATGTGTGCAGGTCAACAACCCACTTCTGCACCCCATCGCCCAGCCTGGGGTTTCATAACCACCCAGACTCGGGCGACCCCCGACATCTTGCGGATAGCGGAAATAGGGCCGCAATCGAACCCTCGGCCCACAGTGGTCAGACGCAACGACTCCGGCATCGAGGCGGGGTCGACCCCGGCGAGCTGGTCCGGGTCGTTCGCCACCTGCTCACGGAATTTGGCGTACGCCTCCTCGCGAGTCTCCAGGCGCACCCCGTCCCGGGCCGGCAGCCCGTCGAGCGCCCGGTGCACCGCGTCACGCTGGGCCGTCTCGGCGTCCGGGTCGAGGAGCACCGAGACGGTGAATTCGCGCTCCGGGGTGTACCGCCATCCGGAGAACAGCATCGCCGAGGTGGAGGCGACCGAGCCGAGGAGCAAAGCGCCCGCCGCCACCCCGAACAGCCGCAGCCATCCACGGCGGGCCTCGGGTTTCTCGGTTTCGGGCGCCCAGGAGTCGACGTCGAGCACGTCGTCAGTCGGGTGTGGATCGGTCATGATCACCAACGCTATATCAGTGCATCTACATGCCGTTGTCCACAGCGTCACGGAGGGCACTTGAAGGCCATCGCCGGGTCCTTCAGAGTGTTGACGGGATCGGTCACTCGGACACGCGAGGAGGCGTCGCCGTGGATGGCTTCACCAATGATGCAGAGCAGACGGCCTACACCCTGGCTGAGGCGCTCAGCGAGAAGGCAATGTCCTGCATGAAGTATGCGGAGGAGGCGGCCGAGGCGTTCCGGGCCGGCAAGATGGCGATGCGCCGTCAGTTCAAGGCGCGCGGGCTGTCCGAGGCGGAGGCCGACATCCGCTGGGCGGGCACCTCACAGGCGGCCCGGGCGATCGGCGACAACGGCTTCTTCATGTCACAGGCCTCGATGTACAACGCGGCGGCCGCCGCTCAGTATGCGAAGGCGCTCTACCACAAGAGCAAGTGACGCTCAGGCCGCCCGGTGCCGCAGCGTCGCCACCGTCGAGCCGGCGAGGGCGAGCAGGCAGTCCGGCAGGGTCCCGTCGGCGATGGCCGCGCCGAAAAGCGCCTCACCGGTGGGGAAGTCGCCGTTGACATAGGCGCTGACGAACCGTGCCACCCAGCGCTTGTCATACCGCGCGTCGTCGATCCCGGGGAACTCCAGGGTCCACGCGCCACCCGGCGGCACCTGCCCGACCATGGTGGCGGCGAGACACCAGGCGACATCCCAGGCCCCGACGACACCCTCCCGGTCGACCACCGCGTCGAAGGTGTCGGCCACAGCCGTGCTGTCCCCGCTGAGCGCACATTGCAGGACCTGCGCGGCGTCGTCGAATGCGGTCTGTGGTACTTCGGTCACGTCAGAAAAGGTACGTCGGGCGGTCAAGCCACGCATCCTGGTGGACGAGATCCCGCACCACGCGAAGATCAGGCACCGTTTCCGGTCAGGCGCCGCGGAGCAGGCAGGTGATCCGGGCCGTGCACACCCGGTCGCCGGCCTCATCGGTGAGGACCACCTCGTAGGTCGCCACCGCACGGCCCCGGTGCACGGGCGTGGCCACCCCGGTGACAAGGCCGGACCGGGCCGCCTTGTGGTGGGTGGCGTTGATGTCCACGCCGACGGCGAAGGGCCGGTCGACGGTCTGGCCGTGCAGCACCGCCCCGACCGAACCGAGTGTCTCGGCGAGCACGCAGGAGGCACCGCCGTGCAGCAGCCCGTACGGCTGGGTGTTGCCTTCGACAGGCATGATTCCCACAACCCGTTCCGCGGTGGCCTCGGTGATCTCGATGCCCATCCGCTCGGCGAGCGCACCGCCGCCACCGCTGGTGAACAGGTGTTGCTTGCCGTCCTCAGCGATATCCACGTCGGCGTACGTTACGCCGGTCACGGGCGACGACCAGCGACAACCATCACAGGTTCGGGGACTGATCGATTGAACCGCTGGGTACAGACCGGTCGTACCGGCCGGTACGACCGGCTGACGAGAGGAGCACCATGAGCGAGCCGCAGAGCACCGAGGCCCCCGAGGTGGTCGAGACCCGGGGTGACGAGCGCGTCGACCTGCTCACCAGTGACGCCAACGGCGACGGCAAGGTCGACGTGTGGGTGTCGGACACCGACGGCGACGGCAAGCCCGATCTCTACCAGTTCGACACCGACGGCGACGGCAAGGTCGACGTCACCATGGTCGACCTGGACGAGGACGGCACCCCGGACCTGGTCGTCAACGGCGACGGTGGACTCCCCCCGGCGGCGACCGTCTGATCAGGCGGTACCGAGCGCGGACAGCGCCACCCAGAGCACCGCGAGGGCCAGAGCCGCGGTGCCGACCGTGGAGGCGGTGTGCCGCCAGGATCGCGCGCCCTCGACCGCCTCGGGATAGCCCAGGGCGGCGAGGGTGGCCCGGTGCCGCCGCACCCGGTCGGCGCAGGCTCCGGCGCCGTCCGACCCGCGGCTGAGCTCGACGGCGAGTCCGGCCTGGGCGCGCTGGAGCCGGCGTACCGCAAGCTTGGCCTCCCGGCCCGCGCTGGCCGCGGCGTGCCGGCGGGCCGCACCCCGGCGCGAACCGGATCCGAGGGCCCGCAGTTCGCTCTCGGTGATCAGGCCGGGGTCCCGGACGGTGGCCAGGATCCCCACGTAGTACGCCGCCTCCCGGTCGTGCGCGCGGCGCACCAGGTAGAGGACCAGCAGCAGGGGCGGCAGGCCTTTGAGGAGCAGGATCGCCAGGACGGCCGGCACGCTGTCGCCGAAGCTGTCCCGCAGGATCGGCGAGTTCCACAGCGAGTGCGACGCCCAGGCGCCGAACAGGGCGAGGCCGGCCACCGCCACCCGGCGCCGGCGACTGCGCTCGCGCCGCACCACCAGATAGCCGATCCCGGCGCCGGCCAGCGCGCCGAACAGGGTGTGGCTCCAGATGCCGGCGAGGAAGCCGCGCACCAGGAACGTGGTGATCACCGGCTGCACCCGGTCGCCGAGGCCGGCCTGCTGCACCGCGCCGATCGCGAAGACCACGTTCTCGACGATCTGGAAGCCGAGGCCGACCAGGGCGCCGTAGACGATGCCGTCGAGCACGCTGTTCACCTGGGTACGGGCGATCAGCACGATGGCCACCACACCGAGGGTCTTGGCGATCTCCTCGACGGTGGGCCCGGCCAGTGCGGCACCCCACTCGGCGGCCAGGTCGGGGGAGCCGAGTTTGGCGATCAGGTTGTCCAGGGCGGTGCTGCCGGGGATGGAGACGCTGGTCGCGACCAGGCCGCCCCAGGCGAAGGCGAGCACCCGCAGTCCGGCCGGCTCGCGTTCCAGGAAGTCGAGTTCGGCGAGCAGGAGCCAGAACGGGACGGCGAACAGCCCGAACATCACGATCGCGGTGAGGGTGGCGAGCGGGAAGGACCCGAAGAACAGGGCGGCGATCTGGGCGATACGGACCGCGCCCACCACGAGCAGGACGATCACGATCCAGAAGGCGGGCTGACGGAGGTACGGGACCGCTCGGGGCGCGCCGGGGCGCACCGCCTCGCTCATCGGCTGGTCTCGTATCGCAGGGTGCGGGTGCTGGCGTCGATGACCGGCAGGAGGGACGTCAGGTCGCCGTCGTCCCCGCTGACCATGACCTCGATGATCGAGCCCTGGGCGACGAAGACGGCATAGCGGCCGTCCCGGTCGCCGGCGGTGTAGCCGCCCTGGATCCCGGCGAGGCCGCCGGCGGTGGAGACGGCGAGCTGGGTGCCGGTGATCTGGTGGCCGGAGATGCCGGTGATGCGCTGGCGCAGCCGGACCGCGGCGGCGGTCAGGTCGCCGGCGAAGGGCCCGACCTCGATGGTGTAGCGGACCTGGCCGACCCGGAAGAGGACGGTGCCGCGGTCGTCGCCGGGCCGGGTGCCGGTGACGTCGAGGGTGGCGCCGGGCGGCGGCACCACGGTGATTCCGGCGCCGACCCGGTAGGGCTCGCCGGACGCGACGGGTTGCTCAGCCGGCACGGCCCGGTCCAGCACGGGCAGACCCCAGGCGAGAAAGGCCAGGATCGATGCCAGCACGAGTGCGATGGGAAGACCGAGTGTGCCGGGAAGATCGGTGAGTTGACGCCGAGTGACCCTCCCCATCCGTCCACGCTAACGGCGGTTACCCGCCGTTGTCCGGCGAACTACTGGCCGCCCACAGTGGAGGGAGGATCAACCTGGCAGATTACGGATTTGTCCGTTTTATCGAAAGGTGCAGTGGTGGTACGAACGAGGTGAGCCATACCCCGTTGTCACTGCGCTGGAAGAGGTGTCCGGCCTCGGCCATCTCCCCCGCCGCGACCCGGAAGACCATCACGTCCGGCGAGCGCCGGCGCCCGACGGTCAGCGCGGTCGGCACATCCGCCGACAGGTGCACATGGCTCCGGCTCCGAGGCCGCAGGCCCTCCCGCAGGATCGCCTCACTGTTCGCCCGCGGAGTGCCGTGGAACAACTCGGCCGGCGGTGGGGTGGGCGGCAGATCGAGGTCCACCCCGACCCGGCGCGAATGCCCCTGGCTGGCCCGGATCCGGTCGACACCGTCCGGCCCGGTGCTGATCGCGAAGCGCGACTTGTCGTTGGTCTCGACCACGTGGTCGAGCTGGGCCCGGGTCATCCCCAAGGCCTCGATCAGATCGGTGACCGGCACCCAGCCGTTCGGGTCGAGGGTCAGGCCGGCGGTCTCCGGCCGGTGCCGCAGCACCAGGGACATCCGTTTACTGAGACGGACGTGGTCAGCTGTCATCCGGTGAACTCCATCACCGCAAGGTAGTACGGGCGATCCCGGTCGTCGATCGATTTCAGCCGCCACGCGGTGCCCGCCAGCAGCGCCTCCAGCTCGGCGGCCGAGCAGTTCAGATAGTCGAACCAGTCGGTGGCCAGCTCCCGGTACCGCAGCCGGAGCCGCAACTGCCCGCCCAGCCGCCCCCGGGCCCGGTTGTCCCGGTGATAGGCGACGTGCAGCGGGTCGGTGGTGCCGTACGGATCGGTGCCCTGCGCGATGATCCGCGCCCCGGGGGCCGCCAGTCTCGCCAGCGCGGCCAGCAGGACCGGCGCCCGCTCCGGGCCCTCCAGCAGGCCGAGGTTGTTGCCGAGCAGCAGGAAGGTGTCGTACCGGACGGTCGCCCGGGCGAACTCGTCCACCGTGGCGAGCACCGTGTCGCGCACCCCGCGTTTGCGGGCCACCTCGATCGCGCCCAGCGAGGTGTCCAGGGCGGTCACCGCCATCTGCCGGTTCTGGAGTTCGATCGCGGCCCGCCCGGCGCCGGTGCCGATGTCGAGCACCCGGCCCCGGCAGAGGCCCACGGCGCGGTGGTCGAACGGCCGCCAGTCGGCCGGCTCACTCAGGTAGTGATCGGCGGGAGCCCCGTTGATCAGGCCGTCGTCCCGTTCGATCACCTCGATCACCGGTCGCGGCCAGCGCCCGCCGGCCAGCGGCCGCGGTCCCACTCCGGTGTGCACCGCCCAGGCGTCGCGGATCATCTCGCCGAAAGCGTCGCCGACGGTCGGTGGAGTCATGGTCAATACTCTTTAGGCATGACCGCACTGGAGCAACTCGGGTCGGAGAAATACGTCCTTCTCACCACATTCCGCCGCGACGGCCGGGCGGTCCCCACCCCACTCTGGGTCGTCCCCGACGGGGCCGGGCTCGGCTTCTGGACGGTGGCGGGCAGCGGCAAGCTCAAGCGGATCCGCAACAGCGGGCGGGTCACCGTGGCGCCCTGCGACATGCGCGGCAATCCCACCGGCGGCGAACCGGTCGAAGCCACCGCGCGGATCGGCGACGGGGCCGATCTCCAGCGGGTCCGCGCCGGGATCCGGAAGAAGTACGGCCTGGTCGGCACCCTGACGCTGCTCGGCAGCCGGCTGCGCCGCGGCAACGACGGAACGGTCGCGGTCCTGGTCGAATGATCACCCACTAGAGAGACAGAAGGGCACCGGCAGTTGCCGGCGCCCTCTGTGCTCGTTTGATCATTCGAAAGCTCGTCTGATCATTGAAGAAACGAAGAAGGGGCGATCGCCTTCCCCAGCGCTCGCCCCTCACAACGACTTCCGGTCGACTTGGTCAGTCGCCCTGGCGCTGCGTGGGGATCTGCCCCTGCAGCAGGGCGCGGACCTCCGACTCCCGGTAGCGACGGTGGCCACCCAGCGTGCGAATTGCGCTGAGCTTTCCCGCCTTCGCCCACCGGGTAACGGTCTTCGGGTCGACACGGAACATCGACGCCACCTCGGCCGGCGTTAGTAGCGGCTCGGGATCGTGCGTACGCGATGCCATCGGTCACTCCTCCACATGTGCCTAAAAAACATCGGCCGGGGTCCCGCCGGCCGGTGCGTCTCTCATGGTCCGGCTAGTCCCCGATGTCCGACATGGGCCGAACGGACGAACGTCCCCAGATAGACGGATGAAGCATGCCCGATTTTTGCGCGTTTTCTACGCCAGATAGTGCCTTGTTTAGTCCGATTATCACGCTTCGCCGGTCACTGATTACGAAGAGTGTTCACTTCGGGAGCGTTCCCACGGACCGCAAATCGTACGCGTCTGTCCCATTTCCGCAGGTCAGTTGCCTCGCTCGAGAAGCTGAACGAGACGCCACCGCGCCACCAGCTTCTCGTAGGCCTCGCTAGCTGACTCAGCGTCACCGCGAGAAAGTGCCGAAAGTCCGGCTGCCACCAATCCGGGGGAATCGTCCTCGGAGAGTTTGTCCTCCGGCAGGAGGTTGACGAGGCCGCCGTAGTCCAACTCGACCACCGACCGTGGGTGGAACTCCTCCAGCCACCGGGCGCCCTCCTCGACCGCCTCGGTGATCGGGGCGTCACCCAGCGCCTTGCGCAGCACCGAGACCGCCCGGTGCGCCCGGCGGCGCGACTTGGAGATCTCGGTGCGATAGCGCAGCACCCGCCGGCGGCCGGTCAGCGCGATCTCCCGCTCCTCCAGGTCGACGAAGGCGAACCAGCGCAGCGGCACCCCCCACGTGGCGATCTGCTCGTGCACCCGGGGCACACCCTGCTCCAGGACCTTGGCGCCGCTGCGCCAGTCCTCCACCACCGCCTTGGCCTGACCGGCCAGCACCGGCGGCACGAACGCGTCGGCCAGCACCGCGGGCACCCCGTCCCGGGCGCTCAGCGCCGCCTCGGCCACCCGCAGCCGCAGGTTCCACGGGCAGACCAGCACCGAGCCGTCCCACTCCAGCACGTAGGCCTCGTCGGGCAGGTCGGGCAGCCGGGTCCAGCCGGCGCCGAGCGCCTCCAGGACCGCGGTGCGCTGCCGGGCGGGACCCTCGACCAGGCCCAGGTCACGGCCCTCGCGCGCGTAGTCACGCCAGAAGACCTGGCGCTCCCGGTCGAAGGCGGTCAGGGGTTCGTAAACCCGTAGGTACGACGCGAACAGTGACGGCACGGCGCGAGTCTTTCACGAATCCGGCCGGGTGGAACTTCCCGCGCGGACGTAATCGGCGCGCCATTCGCCAGACCGTGCAAGGCATAGGCTCGGCATACCCGGCTCCACCCTTGCCGGATCATGGCCCCACGAAGGCCACGCAACAGATCAGGAGAGTTGAACATGGACGTGTTCGACGGCAACGAGCACGAACAGGTCGTCTTCTGCCAGGACCGGGCCACCGGTCTCAAGGCGATCATCGGCATCTACTCGACGGCACTGGGCCCCGCGCTCGGCGGCACCCGGTTCTATCCGTACGAGAGCGAGGCGGCCGCCCTCGCCGACGTGCTGAAGCTGTCCCGCGGCATGGCCTACAAGAACGCGATGGCCGGACTGGACCTCGGTGGTGGCAAGGGGGTCATCTGGGGCGACCCGGAGCGGCTCAAGAGCGAGGCACTGCTGCGGGCGTACGGCCGGTTCGTCGAATCCCTCAAGGGCCGCTACTACACCGCGTGTGACGTCGGCACCTATGTGCCGGACATGGACATGGTGGCCCGGGAGACCCGGTACGCCACCGGCCGCAGTGTCGAGCACGGTGGCGCCGGCGACTCCTCGGTGCTCACCGCCTGGGGCGTCTTCCAGGGCATGCGGGCCGCGGCCGAGCACACCTGGGGCGCCCCGTCGCTGCGCGGCCGCACGGTCGGCATCTCCGGCCTGGGCAAGGTCGGCAAATACCTGGCCGGCCATCTGCTGGAGGACGGCGCGACGGTGCTCGCCACCGACGTCAGCGAGGCCGCCCGGACCTGGGCCCGGACCACCCACCCGCAGATCGAGCTGGTCGCCGACACCACCGCGCTGATCACCTCCGACATCGACGTCTACGCCCCGTGCGCGCTGGGCGGCGCGCTGAATGACGAGACGGTGCCGGCACTGCGCGCCAAGGTGGTCACCGGTGGCGCCAACAACCAGCTGGCCCACGCCGGGATCGGCAAGCTGCTGGAGGACCACGGCATCCTCTACACCCCGGACTACGTGGTGAACGCCGGCGGTGTGATCCAGGTGGCCGACGAGATCCACGGCTTCGACTTCGCGCGGGCCAAGCTGCGGGCGACCGGGATCTTCGAGACCACCCGGCGGATCCTGGCGCTGGCCGGGGACGAGGGGGTGCCGCCCGCGATCGCCGCGGACCGGCTCGCCGAGCGGCGGATGGCCGACGTCGGCCGGCTCCGGTCCATCCATCTCGGCTGACGTCTCGGAGTGCCTGCCGCGCGCCGCCCGGAAAGGTCAACCGCGACGCGCGGCAGTGTCACACGCAACCCGAGGTGCCGAACTAGGCATCGTCCATGTACCGTAAGACCCACGAGAGATGCCTGACGTCATCGGGGCCCAGCCTTCGGGCTGCCCCGAATTCTGTGCGAGGGGGTCGAGCCATGGGGCGCGGCCGTGCTAAGGCCAAGCAGACGAAGGTGGCCCGGGAGTTGAAGTATCACTCCCCGAACACCGACCTCACCGCCTTGCAGCGCGAATTGGCGGGTACAACCCACCAACCGAACCGTCATTTCGACGACGACAACGAAGAGTTCGTCGACGATGACGAGGACGACGCTGCGGAGGATCAGGACACCTGGAACGACCAGGACTCCTGGTCGCCTTCAAGGCGGCGCTGACCCCGTTTCGTACAGAGCACGCGGGCTCACCGCGTGCTCCCGTGTGTCACGTGGTCACGATTCCTACGGTTGATTACGGCTGATGCCCACGCGGGCGGCGTGCATGCTCCGCGTGGGCTTCGACCGGTCCCTCGCTTCAGCGTGGGCGGTTGTTCCAGTTGTAGAACGTGGGAATGTTCTCGAAGTGGTTCCAGGCGCACACCGCCGTGCCTCCATCCCGAGGCGACTCGCCGGCGCGCTGCTGCCTGGCCTCCTCCGCCTCCGCGATGAGCGCGGCCAGCCCGGCACGAGTGTCGTGCACCCGTGCCGTCACCGGATCCGTCTCCACGCCGTCAGACAGCCGTGGCTTCGTGATCTCGGGCATGATCCAGCACTCCCTCCAATAGGCGAATCTTGCTGTTCCGGCAGTGGTTCGTCTCGGTGCCGTCGAACCTGCCGTGTTCGAAGTAGCGGTTGGCCGCGTGCGCGCCACCGCAGAACCCGAAGTAGGGGCACGTGCTGCGGCAGGCCTCTATCCCCCGCAGGAACTCCGCTATCCACGGCGTGCCGTCCGCAGCCGCGAGGATCTCGGGCAGCGGCGTGGTGAGCACGTTGCCACTGGTGAAGTCGCCGTACCGCGGATCGTGGAAGCCGGCCAGCTCGGGCGAGAGCAGCACCACCGAGCCGTCATGGGCGATCGTCGGGATCGGGTCCATCCGCCGCGGCAGCAGCTCGTCGGCGGTGCCGTCCAGGACCGCCGCCGCATAACGCAGCGACCACTCGATCTCGCGCAGATGGATCCGGGGATCGCGACGCCACGCGGTGACCAGCTCGGCCCAGAACCCGCTCACCATCGCCGGGTCGTGCCGGTTGAGCCGGGTGTTGACGCCCTCGGTCTCCTCCATGTTGATGCCGAGCACCTCACAGCCCAGGCCGAGGAAATACTCGTACAGCTCGGTGGCGACGCCGGGGCGCGGATCGCCGACCACGCACAGGGTGGAGAACGGGATGCCGTGCTCGCGCAGCCGGCCGATCCCCCGCGCGATCAGGTCGTAGGCGGGCTTCCCCGCCCAGTCGACCCGGTCGCCGTTGCGCTCCCGGGGGCCGTCCACGCTGACGCTGACCCGCACGTCGTGCTCGGCGAAGAACGCGCACCACGCGTCGTCGATCAGGGTGGCGTTGGTCTGCACGTGATGCTCCACGCCGGCACCGAACGGCGCAAGGAGGGCGGCGAGATGGGCGCGTCCGGCGGCGAGCGGTTCGCCGCCGTGCCACACCACCGAGAACCTGCCGGTACGGGCGAAGCCGGCCACCTGCGCGGCCACCGCCTCGGCGACGGCGACCGGCATCCTCCGGTTCTCCCGGCGGAACGGCAGGTAACAGTAGTCACAGGCCAGGTTGCAGAGGGTGGTGGGCTGCATGACCACATATCCGGGATCCGGCGCGACGCCCCGCATCCCAGTCCACGCGACCGCCATGGTCATCCACGCTCCCGTCCGGCACTCGGCTCAGGTCAGGCTAGGCCCCACAGTCCACCGCAAAGCGAAAAGATCCGCATGTGCCGGACATCGACACACACGGATCATTTCATGCGCGGACGGTCAGCCGCGTGTGTAGGACCCCATCATCTGCACGTCGCCGTTGCCCTCGACGACCTCGCCGACCTGCCAGGCCTCGATGCCACGGCCGGTCAGGTAGGCCATCGCCCGGTCCGCGTCATCGGAGGAGACGACGGCGAACATGCCGACGCCCATGTTGAAGGTGGCCTCCATCTCCGTGTCCTCGATCCGGCCCTTGGCCTGGATCAGGTCGAAGATCGGCTGCGGGCGCCAGGTGGAGCGGTCCACCACGGCGTCCATGTTGGCGGGCAGCACCCGGTTCAGGTTGCCGGGGATACCACCGCCGGTGACGTGCGAGAACGCCCGGACGTCGGTCTCCTCGATCAGGCCCAGGCAGTCCTTGGCGTAGATCTTGGTGGGGGTGAGCAGCTCCTCGCCCAGGGTGCGCTGGGTGCCGAAGTCGTCGACCACGGTGTCCAGGCGCATCCGGCCGGCGCCCAGCAGCACGTGCCGGACCAGCGAGTAACCGTTGGAGTGCAGACCGGACGAGCGCATCGCGATGACCGCGTCACCCAGCTCGACCCGCTCCTTGCCGAGAATCTCGCTCTCCTCGACCACACCCACGCCGGTGGCGGAGACGTCGTACTCGTCCGGGCGCAGCACACCCGGGTGCTCGGCGGTCTCGCCACCGAGCAGGGCGCAGCCGGCGTACCGGCAACCGTCGGCGATACCGGCGCCGATCTCGGCCACCTTGTCCGGGACGACCTCGCCACAGGCGATGTAGTCGAGCAGGAACAGCGGCTCGGCGCCACAGGCCACCAGGTCGTCGACGACCATCGCGACCAGGTCGATGCCGATGGTGTCGTGGATGTCGAGCTGCTGGGCGATCACCAGCTTGGTGCCGACACCGTCGGTGGACGAGGCCAGGATCGGGCTCTTGTACTTCGCGGTGTTCAGCCGGAACAGGCCGGAGAAGCCGCCCAGGTCACCGATCACCTCGGGCCGGGTGGTCTTCTTCACCTTCGACTTGAGCAGCTCGACGGCACGGTCACCGGCCTCGATGGAGACACCCGCGGCCGCGTACGTGGCCGAGCGCTTGCGCGCTCCGCGTCCTGAGCCGGCCGTCCAAGGCTGACGGTCGCCTCCCTCGGCGCCGTTCGATCCGGCACTACTGCGCTCGGACACGTGCGTCACGGTTCTCCCCTTAGCGGTTCTGTGTAACTGAAGGTCACGGGTGGTGCAGCGCGGTCGCGCCGCCGGGACTGCCGACCAGCGGCTCCGATGCCGACAGGTCTTCGTCGTAGTCCGACTCGAGGTCGGCGACGGCGGCGGTGGCCGTCTCAGGGGTGGCGCCCGGCATCGAGGCCCGGCGGCCCACACCCTCCAGGACATGCTTCCCGATCAGGTCCTCGGTCGGGAGCTTGATCGGGTACTCGCCGTCGAAACAGGCCATGCAGAGCCGGGACTTCGGCTGCTCGGTGGCCTGGACCAGGTTGTCCAGCGAGACGTAGCCGAGGCTGTCGGCGCCGATCGAGCGACGGATGCCGTCGATCTCCAGGCCGTTGGCGATCAGCTCGGCCCGGGTGGCGAAGTCGATGCCGTAGAAGCACGGCCACTTCACCGGCGGCGACGAGATCCGGACGTGGATCTCCAGAGCGCCCGCCTCGCGCAGCATCCGGATCTGGGCCCGCTGGGTGTTGCCGCGGACGATCGAGTCGTCGATCACCACGATCCGCTTGCCGCGGACCACCTCGCGCAGCGGGTTCAGCTTCAGCCGGATGCCGAGCTGGCGGATGGTCTGCGACGGCTGGATGAAGGTCCGGCCGACGTAGGCGTTCTTCATGAAACCGGCGCTGTACGGGATGCCGGAGGCCTCGGCGTACCCGATGGCGGCCGGGATGCCGGACTCCGGCACACCGATCACCAGATCGGCCTCGACCGGATGCTCCTTGGCCAGCTTGCGGCCGACCTCGACCCGGGCCGAGTAGATGTTGCGCCCGGCGATCGTGGTGTCCGGGCGAGCGAGGTACACATACTCGAAGAGGCAGCCCTTGGGCTCGGGGGCCGCGAAGCGGCTGGACCGCAGGCCGTGCTCGTCGATCGCGATGATCTCGCCCGGCTCGACCTCGCGGACGAAACTGGCGCCGGTGATGTCCAGCGCGGCGGTCTCGCTGGCGACCACCCAGCCGCGCTCCATCCGGCCCAGCACCAGCGGGCGGACGCCCTGCGGGTCACGGGCGGCGTAGAGGGTGTGCTCGTCCATGAAGACGAAGCTGAAGGCGCCCCGCAGGGTGGGCAGCAGCTCCAGCGCGGCGGCCTCGACCGAGAGATCGGGGCGGCCGGCGAGCAGCGTGGTCACCAGAGCCGTGTCGGATGTGGCGTCGCCCACTTCCAGACCGCGGTCGGCGACCTCCTTGGCGAGGTCGGCCGTGTTGACCAGGTTGCCGTTGTGGGCTAGGGCGATGGTCGTCCCGGCCGGGGTGGCACGGATGGTGGGCTGCGCGTTCTCCCAGTTCGAGCCACCGGTGGTGGAGTAGCGCGCGTGGCCGATCGCGAGGTGGCCGCGGAGGCTCGCCAGCGTCGGCTCGTCGAACACCTGGGAAACCAGGCCGATGTCCTTGTAGACCACTACGCCGGAGCCGTCGCTGACCGCGATGCCGGCGGCTTCCTGCCCCCGGTGCTGCAGTGCGTAGAGCCCGAAGTAGGTGAGTTTGGCGACCTCTTCTTCGGGGGCCCAGACGCCGAAGACGCCACAGGCGTCCTGGGGGCCGCGCTCCTGGGGGTCGAGATCGTCGGTCAACAGGCCGTCGCCTCGGGGCACCTGTTCGCTCCCTCAATGTCGGGGTCTGCACGAACCCCTTGACTAGGCGGTCCGTCCGACCGCCCAGTGTACGCGAGCCCGCGGGACGGCCACCTGGCTCGTCACCCGGGCTGATCGCCGGTCAGCGGGAGGTACTCGCTGAGATCGGTACGGATTCCGCTGGCCCGAACCCGGCCGTCGTGCACCGCGTCGCCCCACGCCAGGCGGCCGGTGGCCACCAGCAGCCAGGTCATCGGATCCGTTTCGACCACATTGGGCGGTGTGCCTCTCGTGTGCCGCGGGCCGGGGACGCACTGAATCGCACCGAAAGGTGGAATTCGCACCTCCACCGAACGGCCAGGCGCTCGGTGGGACAACTCGGTCAGCAGTGCTCGCACGGCGTCACGGAGTACCGCACGACTGGGTTCGGCGCCCGTGTCGAGCGCGTCCAACGCCTCGGCGACCGACTCGGATTTATTGTGCGCAGGAGACATAGCGGGACGATACGACCTGCTCCACAAAGAACGGCACACCGCCCTGGGTCGCGCGAGTGACGTGCGACAAGGCATAGTTGCCGACTGGTGTACACGTCGCGGGATCCACCGGACATCGAAGGAACCGGGGACCGCGCGACCGGAAGGCGGTGGACGTGACAACGCACCTACGTGCCCGGACGGCCCAGGCCGGTGCGTTCCTGGCACTGGTGGCCGGGTTGGTGGCAATCAATCCAGCAGCTGCTCTGGCGGCTCCAGGAGTGCAGATCAACAGGGTGTCGGAGAGAAATGTCGCGTCCGGCTCTACTGTAACCATTAGCTACACCGTTAGTAACCAGGGGGAGGCCCCTGCTGACGGAGACAACCTCATCGAGATCGAGGTCTCCGCGAACAACGGTGGTTCGTGCAGCAGCAACTGCACACCGAGCCAGTCGATCACCAACCCGCAGGGGTTCGACTCGTCCGTCACCATGCCGACCGTGGCCGCCGGCCAGTCCCGGCAGGTGACCATCACGATCGCCGCCCAGGGCAAGAACGCCGCGGGCGAGCCGGCGACCGACTCGAAGTCGACGACCATCACCGTGAAGGGACCGGACGCGCCGACCAACGTGCGGCAGGTCTCCGGGCGGGTCAAGGACGACGGCGGCGACGGCGTCTCCGGCGTCCGGGTCGTGATGCGCGACAGCGCCGGCAAGCAGTTCAACACCTCGACCAACGGCAGTGGCGGCTACGCCTTCTCGTCGTCCGACGCCAACCCGATCGCGGCCGGCAGCATCAGGATCGCCGCGGCCAAGGACGGCTACGAGTCCGCGTCGGCGCAGGTCCAGGGCGGCGTGGGCCAGACCGTGAACGTCCCCCTCACGATCAAGAAGGTCGTCGCCCCGAGCCCCTCGGCGTCCGCCTCCGCGAGCGCCTCGGCCAGCCCGTCGGCGACCGAGGAGGAGACCGAGGAGGAGCCGACCGACGAGGAGACCGGGGTCAACCTCCCGGACACCAACGAGGCGGCCAGCAACTCCGAGGACGAGGGCAGCAACTGGCTGCTCATCATCATGGGCGTCCTGCTCGTCGCGGCCGGCATCGGCGCGATGGTGCTGGTCTGGCTGCGCCGCAAGAACGCCAAGCCGGGCGACGGCTCGAACACCGGCATGACCCCGGTCGTCCCGGGCGGCGGTGGCGGCGGTGCCGGTGGCGGTTTCGACCAGACCCGGGTGGCCGCGCCGGTCGGCGGCGGCCGCGGCAACGACGCCACGATGATCGCCCCGGCGGCCGGCATGGGTGGCGGCATGGGCGGTGGCGGCAGCCTGGGCGACGCGCCCACGGTGATCCACCGGCCGGCCGAGGACGAGTTCCCGGATCCGTACGGGGCTCCGCTCCCGGCCAACGGCGGCTTCGTCGGCCAGAACGATCAGTGGGGCAACCAGCCCGCCGGGAACGGCTACGGCGACGACAACTACGCCGGAGGCACCCAGCCCTACGGCCAGCAGGGTGGCGGCGGCTACGGCGGCGCTCAGGGCGGCTACAGCGGTGGGGGCACCCAGCGCTACGACGAGGGTACGAACATGTACCAGCCGGAGCAGCCGCAGGTCCCGCACCAGCAGCAGCGTTACGACGAGGCCACCGGCATGTACCAGCCCGAGCAGGGCAACGGCGGGTACGGCAACGGTGGCTACGAGCAGGGCGGCTACGACCAGCAGGGTTACGGCCAGCCGGGTTACGGCCAGCAGCAGGGCTACGACCAGGGCGGCTGGGACCAGGGCCACCAACAGGGCGGCTGGGACAACGGTCAGCAGCAGGGCTACGACCAGGGCGACTGGGACAACAACGGCCAGCAGCAGGGTCAGGGCGGCTACGGCCAGCAGCGCCCGCCGCAGCAGCAGGGCGGCGGCTGGGACGACGACCAGCAGGGCTACGACCAGCGTGGTGGGTCGTACGGCAACAACGGCCAGAACCGCAACTGGAACGGCTGACCGCGAGCACCGACAACGAGAAGGGCCCCCGCTCACATCGAGCGGGGGCCCTTCTCGTATGCGTCAGTCCTGCGGCGTGATGGGGCCGCCAGGGGTCTGCGGGTTCAGCTCCAGCGTGATCGACTGGACCTTCTCGGTGGTCACCGGCTCGGCGGCCGACTCGGCCTCGGCGTTCCGGTTGACCAGCTCGGCGGTCCCGCCGAAGAGGTCACGCAGGGTCGACGACCAGGCCGTGCGCACCTCGTCCAGCGGGATGCTGAACTGGCCCTCGACCTGCAGCACCGACTCCTCGGTGGTGACCCCGATCGGGGTGACCGGCACGCCGTGCTCGGCCGCCAGGGCCAGGAACGCCTTGTCGTGGCCACGGGGCACGACGACCACGGCACGACCCGCGGACTCGCTGAACAGGTGCACGAAGGCCGAGTTGCCGTCCTCCGGGAGGGTCACCTTCGCGCCCACCTCGTGGCGCAGCGTGCTCTCCACCAGCACCTGGGCCAGACCACCGTCGGACAGGTCGTGCGCGGCACTGACCAGACCCGACTTGGAGGCCTGCGCCATCACCTTGCCGAGCGCCTGCTCAGCGGCCAGGTCGACCTTCGGCGGCCGGCCACCGAGGTGGTTGTGGGTCACCCAGGCCCACTCCGAACCGGAGAGCTCCACGCGGGTCTCACCGAGCAGGAAGAGCAGGTCACCGGCCGGCTTCGCGGGCTTCGGGAAGCCCATCGGGATGCGGCGGGCCACATCGTCGAAGATGCCGAGCACGCCGACCACCGGGGTGGGGTGGATCGCCGCGGCGCCGGTCTGGTTGTAGAAGCTGACGTTGCCACCGGTGACCGGGGTGCCCAGCTCCAGGCAGCCGTCGGCGAGAGCCTTACAGGCCTCGGAGAACTGCCACATGACCGTCGGGTCCTCGGGGGAACCGAAGTTGAGGCAGTCGGTCACCGCGATCGGCTCGGCACCGGTGACGGCGACGTTGCGGTACGACTCGGCGAGCGCGAGCTTGGCACCCTCGTACGGGTCGAGACGGGCGAACCGTCCGTTGCCGTCGACCGAGAGCGCCACACCCAGGCCGGTCTCCTCGTCGATCCGGAGCACACCGGAGTCCTCCGGCTGGGCCAGCACCGTGTTGCCGAGCACGTACCGGTCGTACTGCTCGGTCACCCAGGTCTTGTCGCACAGGTTCGGCGAGCCGGCCATCCGCAGCAGGGTCTCCCGCAGCTCGTCGCCGGTGCTGGGCCGGGGCAGGGTCTCGGCCCGGTCGGCCTGCAGCAGCATGACGTCGTTCGGCTCCCGGAACGGCCGGTTGTAGACCGGGCCGTCGTCGGCGAGCGAGCCGGGCGGCACGTCCACCACGACGTGGTCGTTCCAGGTGATCAGCAGACGGCCGGGGGTGCCGTCCTCGGCGGCCGCGGTCACCTCGCCGATCGCGGTGGCCCAGACGCCCCACTTCTCGGCGACCTTGAGCACCTCGTCCAGGTTCTCCGGCGTGACGATCAGGAGCATCCGCTCCTGCGACTCGCTGGCCAGGATCTCGGTCGGCGACATCGAGGCCTCGCGCAGCGGAACCCGCTCCAGCCAGACCCGCATGCCGGTGCCCGCCGCGGCGGCGGTCTCGGTGAGCGCGCAGGTGAGGCCGGCGCCACCGAGGTCCTGGATGCCGGAGACCAGACCGGCGTCGTACAGCTCCAGGCAGCTCTCGATCAGCAGTTTCTCCATGAACGGGTCGCCGACCTGCACCGACGGGCGGCGCTGCTCGGCCTCCTCGTCGAAGGTCGCCGACGCCAGCACGGAGACACCGCCGATGCCGTCCCGGCCGGTCCGCGCACCGAGCAGCACGACGATGTTGCCGGTGCCGGTGGCCTCCTTCTTCTGGAGGCGCTCGACCGGCAGGACGCCGATGCTGAGCGCGTTGACCAGCGGGTTGCCCTGGTAACACGGGTCGAAGACGATCTCGCCGCCGATGTTGGGCAGGCCCAGGCAGTTGCCGTAGCCGCCGATGCCGGCCACCACGCCGGGCAGCACCCGCGCGGTGTCCGGGTGGTCGTGCGCACCGAAGCGCAGCGGGTCCATCACCGCGATCGGCCGGGCGCCCATCGCCAGGATGTCGCGGACGATGCCGCCGACACCGGTCGCCGCACCCTGGTAGGGCTCGACGTAGCTGGGGTGGTTGTGCGACTCGACCTTGAAGGTGACCGCGATCTTGTCGGAGATCTGCACCACACCGGCGTTCTCGCCGATACCGGCCAGCATCCGGGTGTTCTTCGGGGCCTTCTCACTGAACTGCTTGAGATGCACCTTGCTCGACTTGTAGGAGCAGTGCTCGCTCCACATGATCGAATACATCGCCAGTTCGGACGCGGTCGGCCGGCGGCCCAGGATCTCCCGGATCTTGGCGTACTCGTCGTCCTTCAGGCCCAACTCGGCGAAGGGCTGCAACTCGTCCGGAGACTTCTCCGCCCGCTCCACGGTGTCCGGCTCGTCGGAGCCGGTGGCGAGCACGTCGGTCGCAGCGAAGCCACTGGACTTCTCCTGCTGCGTCGTCACTGTTGTCCCCCTGCGAGCTGACCGTCCTTCGCCAGACTGCGCAGGACGGAGGTGAAGAAGCCGAGGCCGTCCAGGGACGGGCCGGTCAGCGCCTCCACGGCGTGTTCCGGGTGAGGCATGATGCCGACCACGTTGCCGGCCTCGTTGGTGATGCCGGCGATGTCGCGCTGCGAACCGTTCGGGTTGCCCTTGATGTAGCGGGCGATGACCCGGCCCTCGGCCTCCAGCGCGTCCAGCGTCTTCGGGTCGGCGACGAAACAGCCCTCGCCGTTCTTCACCGGGATCAGGATCTCCTGACCCGGGGTGAACCCGTTGGTCCAGGCGGTGTTCGTCGCCTCGACCTTCAGCCACTGGTCACGGTTGCGGAAGTGGAGGTGCTGGTTGCGGGTCAGCGCGCCGGGCAGCAGGTGCGCCTCGCACAGGACCTGGAAACCGTTGCAGATGCCCAGCACGGGCAGGCCGCCCCGCGCGGCGTCGATGATCGACTCCATCACGGGGGCGAACCGGGCGATCGCGCCGCAGCGCAGATAATCGCCGTACGAGAAACCACCGGGCAGGACGACGGCGTCGACCCCGTGCAGGTCCGGGTCGCCGTGCCAGAGGCGGACCGCCTCGGCTCCGGCGATCCGGGCGGCGCGGGCGGCGTCCCCGTCGTCGAGCGAACCCGGGAAGGTGACCACACCGATCCGCATGGTCAGGCGACCTCCGCCGAGGCGGACTCGACGCGGATCTCGAAGTCCTCGATCACCGGGTTGGCGAGCAGCTTGTCGGCGATCTCCCGAGCCCGGTCAAGGTCGGGTTCCCCGGTGAAATCGATCTCGATCCGACGACCGATGCGGACAGAAGAGACATCGGTGACGCCGAGCCGGGGCAGCGCGTTCGCCACCGCTTGACCCTGCGGGTCCAGGATCTCCGGCTTGAGCATGACGTCGACCACGACGCGAGCCACGGGCACTCCTGACTGATAGGTGTAAGCAGGCGAAGCCTACCCGGTGTAACTCACGCCAGGGCCGGGGGCCGGTGTCGGCAGCCCGACCCGACAAGCATTGAGCAGGGCGTGCACTCCCGCCCCAGGACCATCACTCAGTGATATAGGTCAATTGAACTGTTGGCCCGGTGTGAACGATGCCTTAGGTTCGATCCATCGAATTCGATTCACCACAGCGCGCGCGCCCCGTCGACCCGATCCCCTGAAAGGAATCTCGACGTGCGCATTCGACTCCTGGCAGCCGTCGCCGGCACCATCGCGGCCCTGGTCGCACCGAGCGCGGCCCAGGCCGCCGACCCCGTCACCCCGTTCATCATCGGGGGCAGCACCGTCTCCTCCGCGCCGTGGGCCGCCGCGGTCTTCAGCAACGGCAGCTTCACCTGCTCCGGGACGATCATCTCGGCGAACTACGTGCTCACCGCGCGTCACTGCGTCAGCGGCACCATGTCGGTACGGGTCGGCAGCGTCACCTACGGTTCGGGCGGCGTCACCCGTACCGTCGCGTCCTCGTCCTCCCGGTACGACCTGGCCCTGCTGCGCCTGAGCAGCTCGGTCAGCACCAGCTACATGCCGCTGTCCAGCGCGTACCCGCCGGTCGGGTCGACCAACAGCATCTACGGCTGGGGCCGGACCTGCTACTCCGGCTGCGGGGCGTCGCCCACCCTGAAGACCGCCACCGTGCAGGTCACCTCGACCAACCAGACCGACGCGTACGGCGGCCGGGCCATCGGCAGCACCCGGATCAACGGCAACGCGTGGCGTGGCGACTCGGGCGGCCCGCAGGTCTACAACGGCGCTCAGGTAGGTGTCGCGTCGACGGCGGACGGCACGAGCCGCCAGTACTACGGCAGCGTGGCCTACAACCGGGCGTGGATCACCTCGGTCGCCGGGGTCTGACGTTCAGCGTGGTGATTTGGGGTGCGCTCCGCGCCCCAAATCACCACGCGAGAACGGCACGGCCACACCGTGCCGCACTCCGGCGCGGAACGCGCCGCTACGCGGCACTCAGAGGATCGGGGCGGGGGCGTATGCGGCCGCCGACGGGTGCCGGGCGACGATCTCGGCCACCCGGTCGGCGACCGCGCGCACCTGCGCCGGCGCCGCGCCCACGAAGGCGGCACGGTCCGCGACCAGGGTGTCGATCTCGGCCCGGGACAGCTGGAGACGCTCGTCGCCGGCGAGCCGGTCGAAGAGGTCGTTGACCGCCACACCCTTCTCCCGCATGGCCAGCGCCACCCCGACAGCGTGCTCCTTGATCACCTCATGGGCGACCTCCCGGCCGACGCCCTTACGCACCGCGGCGACGAGCACCTTGGTGGTGGCCAGGAACGGCAGGAAGCGGTCCAGCTCACGGCCGATGACCGCGGGGTACGCCCCGAACTCGTCAAGCACCGTCAGGAACGTCTGGAACAGCCCGTCGGTGGCGAAGAACGCGTCCGGCAGAGCCACCCGGCGCACCACCGAGCAGGAGACGTCCCCCTCGTTCCACTGGTCGCCGGCCAGCTCGCCGACCATCGACAGGTAGCCGCGGACGATCACCGCGAGGCCGTTGACCCGCTCCGACGAGCGCGTGTTCATCTTGTGCGGCATCGCCGACGAGCCGACCTGGCCGGGCTTGAAGCCCTCGGTGACCAGCTCCTGGCCGACCATCAGCCGGATCGTGGTGGCCAGCGACGACGGGCCGGCGACGATCTGGGCCAGGGCGGAGACGACGTCGAAGTCGAGTGAGCGCGGGTAGACCTGGCCGACGCTGGACAGCACCCGGTTGAACCCGAGGTGCTCGGCGACCTTCCGTTCCAGCTCAGCGGCCTTCTCGAAGGA
This sequence comes from Actinoplanes sp. G11-F43, assembly GCF_050589265.1. Taxonomy (NCBI): domain Bacteria; kingdom Bacillati; phylum Actinomycetota; class Actinomycetes; order Micromonosporales; family Micromonosporaceae; genus Actinoplanes; species Actinoplanes sp. G11-F43. The sequence goes on along the minus strand of NZ_JBNZCE010000001.1, from coordinate 149,208 downwards.
CCCGTCGAAGAGATCGAGCTGGTCGGCGGCCGTCCCGACCGGGCCTTTGATGCCGCGCAGCGGGTAGCGGGCGATCAGCTCGTCCAGCCGCTCGTACGCGATGAGCAGCTCCTCGGCCGCCGACGCGAACCGCTTGCCCAGGGTGGTCGCCTGCGCCGCCACGTTGTGCGACCGGCCGGTCATCACCAGGTCGGAGTGCTCGACGGCGAGCGTGGTCAGCCGGGCCAGGGCGGCCACCACCCGGCCGCGGATCAGCTCCAGCGAGGCGCGGATCTGCAGCTGCTCCACGTTCTCGGTGAGGTCGCGGGAGGTCATCCCCTTGTGGATCTGCTCGAAGCCGGCCAGCTCGCTGAACTCCTCGATGCGGGCCTTCACGTCGTGCCGGGTGACGCGCTCACGGGCGGCGATCGACTCCAGGTCGACCCGGTCGAGGACCGCCTCGTACGCCTCGACGGCGCCGGCCGGCACGTCCACGCCGAGGTCACGCTGGGCTTTGAGGACCGCGAGCCAGAGCTTGCGCTCCATCCGGATCTTCTCCTCCGGGGACCAGAGGCTGACGAGGTCTGCGGAGGCGTACCGGGCGGCGAGCACGTTCGGGATGGTCACGGGACTGATTCTTTCACGGTCCCGGGCTCGTCCTCCGGCAGCCGGTGACGCAGGGTGCGGACATCGCGGCTGGCCAGCATGCCCAGGGTGGCGATCACTGTGACCGCACCGGCCCCGATCAGCGCGGGACGGAGCCCGACCACCTCGGCGATCGGGCCGATGGCGACCTGCCCGAGCGGGATGGCGGCGAACGAGCCGACCATGTCGTACGAGTAGACCCGGGCCAGCCGGTCGGCGGGCACGTGCTCCTGCATCGTGGTCTCCCAGGCGATCCCGAACTGTTCGAGCATCAGCCCGGTCAGGAACATCGCCACGAACAGCGCCCAGAGCCGCGGGTAGGCGCCCAGCACGAACAGCGGCAGCGCCAGCCCGAAGCAGCTGGCCACCCCGAAGTAGAGCAGCCGGCGCAGCCGCAGGCGGATGGCGACCAGCCCGCCGAGGATCATCCCGACCGTCTCGGCGGCCAGCACCAGCCCCCACGACTGCCGGCCGATGGTCTCGTCGGCCACTATCGGGCCGAGCACGAACAGCCCACCCGTCCAGGCCGCGTTGAGCAGGGAGAATCCGGCCACCACCACCCACAGCCAGGTGCGTGACGAGAACTCTCGCCAGCCGACCCGCAGGTCGGCGAGCACGTGGGAGCGGCTGGCCGGCGGGGCGGTGACCCGGACGAAGGCGAAGCAGAGCCCGGCGACGACGAAGGTGGCCGCGTCGACGGCGATGCCGATGCCCGGGTTGGTGGCCGCGACCACCACCCCGGCGACCGGGGCGCCGAGGACCATCGCGCTGTTCAGGCTGATCCGGCTGAGGGCGTTGGCCGGCAGGCGCATCCGCTCGGGCACGGTCTGCGGCAACAGTGCGCCGCTGGCCGGCAACGCCACCGCGCTGGCCACCCCGTTGAGCACGGACAGGCCGATGAGCAGCGGGATGGTCGCGGCGCCGGTGAGCACCAGGGCGGCGACCGCGGCCTGGGTCAGGGCGGCCAGGGTGTTGGACCCGACCAGCAGCAGCTGCCGGGGCAGCCGGTCCGCCAGCACTCCGCCGAAGAGCAGGAAGAGCACGTTGGCCAGGGTCCGGGCGCCGACGACCAGGCCCAGGTCGCGGGCCGAGCCGGTCAGGTCGAGGACGGCGAAGGCGAGGGCGATCGGCGCGAACGAGTTGCCCAGCGCGTTGATGGTGCGGCCGGCCAGCAGGAACCGGTAGGGCGTGAACCGGAGCGGGGCGAGTGCGTCCCTCACTCGGGCACCTCCGGACGATGCTGGAACATCGCCACCGTGGTGCTGGTGCGCACGGTGCCGGGGGTGCGCGGTGGCTGGGCGGCGTCGTGCAGGTCGTCGACGGCCTGGGAGATCCGGTCGCGGATGCCGAGCCAGACGTCCGGGTCGATCCAGAAGTCGCCGTCGGCGTAGAGCCCGGCGTCCGCCTCGAACCGGGCCTGCGCGCTGCGCCGGATCAGCTCGTGGGCGAGGGTGGCGAAGTCGGCCCGGCGCTGCTCGTCGGGCCGGGGACCGGGCGGCTCGCTGTGCGTGTCATAGCGGTAGCGCTTGGCCACTCCCCCGCGGATCTTCTCCTCGCCGGCCACCACGATCAGGCCGCCGGAGAGCAGATTGCGCAGGTGGTAGCTAGCGTTGGCGTGGGTGACGCCGAGCTCGCGGGCCACTTCGGCGGCGGTCAGCGGGGCGGCGGTCAGCAACGACATGATCTGCAACCGGAGCGGGTGGGCCATCGCGCGCAGCGAGGCCGTCCGATCGTCTCCCAAAGGCATGTTGGGGAGTCTACGAACAGGCAGGGTCGACTGTCCAACACTTATTGGGGAGTGGCACACTGCACGGGCAGGCGGCATTCTCGTCAGGGTTACCGGCGAGTAAATTCCCGAAAGGACTGTTGATGACTGATTTCAGCCCCGAATCGCTCGCGGCGATCGGACCGAAGGAGTTCACTCAGCTCGTCAAGTCCACCTCGGATGCGAAGATCACCGAGGTCATGGCGTCGGAACGCCGTACCAAGATCCTCGACGAGATCTTCCACCGGATGCCCGGGATGTTCCGCCCGGAGCGGGCCGGCGACACCGCCACGGTGATCCACTGGATCATCTCCGGCGGCCCGGAGGGCGCCAGCGACACCTACGAGACGGTGATCGAGAACAAGACCTGCACGGTCACCAGCACCCCGGTCCGCGAGCCGAAACTGGCCATGACGATGGACGGGCTGACGTTCCTCAAGATCGTCTCCGGGACCGGCAACCCGGTCATGCTCTTCATGAGCGGCAAGATCAAAACCAAGGGCGACGTGATGCTCGCCACCAGCATTCCGAAGCTGTTCGACATCCCCAAGGGCTGATCAAGACCCTTCTTCCGGTACGCCCGACGGCCCCACAGAAGCAGCGAATCGCCCTGCCTCGTCCACGCGAGGCAGGGCGATGGGCACGGCCGTCGACGCGGCCGCCGGGCGAATCCGGTGGTCAGACGGTGATCTCGCCCCGCACCGCGCGCAGCGCGATGTCCGTCCGGTACTGCGCACCCGCCAGCCGCACACCCTCGACCAGGGCGTAGGCGGCCTCCCGGGCACCCGTCAGGTCGTCACCCGCGGCGGTCACGCTGAGCACCCGGCCACCGGCCGAGACCAGGTCACCGTCGGCGTTGCGGGCAGTGCCGGCGTGGATCACCCCGGGCCGTTCGGCACCCTCGATGACGTCACCGGTCCGCGGCGTACCCGGATAGTTGTGGCTCGCCACCACCACGGTGACCGCCGAGCCGGACTTCCAGCGCAGCGACTCGTGGCCGGCCAGGGTCCCGGTGGCGGCGGCGTGCAGCAGACCGGCCAGCGGCGTCTCCAGCAGAGCCAGCACCACCTGGGTCTCCGGGTCACCGAACCGGGCGTTGAACTCGATCACCTTCGGTCCGTCCGGCGTCAGCGCGAGCCCGACGTAGAGCAGGCCGGCGAACGGTGTGCCCCGCTCACGCATCTCGGCCAGGGTCGGCTCGACCGTCTCCCGCAGCACCCGCTCGGTCAGGTCGGCCGGCGCCCAGTCCAGCGGGGCGTAGGCGCCCATGCCGCCGGTGTTCGGCCCCTCGTCGCCGTCGAGCAGCCGCTTGAAGTCCTGGGCCGGCATCAGCGGGGCGACCGCGGTGCCGTCGGTGACCACGAACAGCGAGACCTCGGGGCCGGGCAGGAACTCCTCGATGACCACCGAACCGCACGCCTCGGCGTGGATCAGGGCCTCGTCCAGATCGTCGGTGACGACCACGCCCTTGCCGGCGGCCAGGCCGTCGTTCTTCACCACGTAGGGAGCGCCCAGCTCGGTGAGCGCGGCCCGCACCGCGTCCATGTCGGAGCAGGCGAACGACCGGGCGGTCGGCACCCCGGCGGCGGCCATCACCTCGTTCGCGAACGCCTTCGAGCCCTCCAGCCGGGCGGCCGCGGCGGACGGCCCGAAACAGGCGATCCCCTTGGCCCGGACCGCGTCGGCGACCCCGGCCACCAGCGGCGCCTCGGGACCGATCACGACCAGGTCGGCGCTCAGCTCGACGGCGAGCGCGGCGACCGCCGCTGGATCGACGGCTTTCACCTCATGCAGCTCGGCGTGCTGGGCGATGCCCGGGTTGCCCGGCGCGGCGGCCAGGAAGTCGACGGACGGGTCGGCGGCTAGTCCGACAGCGAGCGCGTGTTCACGCCCGCCGGAGCCGATCAGAAGTACGCGCACGACGGCCCATCCTACCTGCGTCACCGTCGCGTAAACTTCGGCAGTACCCGGGGTCCTCCGCGGTACGACCTTGGGGAAAGGCATATCTAAAAGTGCCGGTGATCGTGTTGGTCGGCGCCCAATGGGGCGACGAGGGCAAGGGAAAAGCCACGGATCTGCTGGGTGACCGGCTGGACTACGTGGTCAAGTTCAACGGTGGCAACAACGCGGGCCACACCGTCGTCATCGACGGCGAGAAGTACGCACTCCACCTCCTCCCGAGCGGGATCCTCTCCCCGGGGGTCGTCCCGGTGATCGGCAACGGTGTCGTCGTCGACCTGAACGTGCTGTTCCAGGAGATCGACGGCCTGGAGGCCCGCGGCATCGACACCTCGCGTCTGCGGATCAGCGCCAACGCGCACGTCATCGCCTCGTACAACAGGTCCCTCGACAAGGTCAGCGAGCGCTTCCTCGGCGCCCGCCGGATCGGCACCACCGGCCGGGGCATCGGCCCGACCTACGCCGACAAGATGAACCGGATCGGCATCCGCGTCCAGGACCTCTTCGACGAGTCGATCCTGCGGCAGAAGGTCACCGCGGCACTCGCCCACAAGAACCAGATCCTGTCGAAGATCTACAACCGCAGCGCGGTCAAGGGCGAGGAGGTCGTGCAGGAGCTGCTCTCCTACGTCGACCGGCTCCGGCCGTACGTCGCGGACACCGCCCTGGAGCTGTCCCAGGCGATCGACGGCGGCAAGGTCGTGCTGTGTGAGGCCGGCCAGGCCACCCTGCTCGACGTGGACCACGGCACCTACCCGTTCGTGACCAGCTCGAACGCGACCGCCGGCGGCGCCTGCACCGGCTCCGGCATCCCGCCGACCCGGATCGACCGGGTGGTCGCCGTGCTGAAGGCGTTCACCACCCGGGTCGGTGAGGGCCCGTTCCCGACCGAGCTGCACGACAAGTTCGGCGACTACCTGCGCGAGGTCGGCCACGAGTACGGCACCACCACCGGCCGCCCGCGCCGGATCGGCTGGCTGGATCTGGTGATCGGCCGGTACGCGCAGCGGATCAACGGCGTCACCGACTTCGCCATGACCAAGCTGGACAACTACGACGGGCTGGACGAGATCCCGGTCTGTGTGGCGTACGAGGTGAACGGCGTCCGCTACGACGAGATGCCGGTCAACCAGACCGACTTCCACCACGCCACCCCGGTCTACGAGACGCTGCCCGGCTGGAAGCAGGACATCTCCGGCTGCCGCAAGTTCGAGGACCTGCCCCAGCAGGCGCAGGACTTCGTCGAGTTCGTCGAGGCCCGGATCGGCGCCCGGATCTCCATCGTCGGCGTCGGCCCCGGCCGCGAGGCGGTCATCGAGCGGCACTCGGTGCTCGGCGGCGTGTGATGTTCGACGTCGTTCTCCTGAGTCTGGCCGAAGGATCCGGTGACGGCTGCGGCGCCGGCTGCGGTGGTTGCCAGTCGGCCTGTGCCACCCCACGCACCCCGGTGCTGGCCTGTGCGGACGCGCTCCGCGAGGCCGGCGCCCGGGTGGAGACCGTGCTGGCCGGGTCGGACCAGGAGATCGACGCGGTCCTGGCCCGGTTCGACGGCCCGGCCCGCCCGGACGGCCTGACCTGGCCGGACCCGGACAGCACCATGCGCCTGGTGGTGGCGACGGTCACCGACGGCCAGCTGCGCGCGGTGATGCGCCGGCTGGTCCGGCGGTACGCCCCGCCGCCCAGCAAACGCCCCGACGACCTGGCCCGCACCCGCACCGTGCCGGACCTGCCGCCGGTGGCGATCCTGCCGCTCGACCCCACCAACACCGAGGACATCGCGGCCCAGCTCGGCCTGCCCCGGACCCCGACCGGGGTCGCCTCGGCCGTGATGAACGGCACAGTCCGCCGGCTCGACCTGCTGCGCAACGACGGCGGCTCGGTCACCCTGGACGGCGCGCTGCTCGGCGGCTCCGACGACGACGGCCGGGCGGTGCCGTGGCGCGGCCGGGTCGAGGTGGACGACACCGTGCTCACCGACGGCGAGGAGCCGGTGCTGGCCTGCGTGATCGGCAACGCCGGTGGATACGCCGAGTTCGACGGCCTGCGCCTGCTCAGTGACGGCGACCCCACCGACGGCCGGGTCGAGGTGTCGGTGGCCGTCCCCACCGTGATCAAGCAGCGGTTCCGGGGCACGAAGGTCCGCGTCGAAGTGCGCCGGGCCCGGGGCCGTGCGGTGTCGGTGCTGCCGCGCGAGGGTGAGATCCAGTTCCTCGACGACGGGGTGGCGGGATCGACGAGCCGCAAGCGATCCTGGTGGACCGAGGCCGGTGCCTGGGCGGTGTACGCGGGCTGAAACCCGTGCAACTCTTGGACGGGTCATCCCCACCTGGTCCCGTGCCCGTCGCGCGGGCCCGGCGGCAGGAACGTTGTGATATCGGAGGTCTCATCCGTGGCGGACGAGCACGCCGACCGCACCCACGGCCAGGGCGCCGAGTCGGCGCCCCGAGACGTGGAGCCGTTCTGGGCCGACGAGCCCGAGACGCCGGTGCACGGCCGAGCCGTGCCGCTTGGCGATCGGACCCCACCGGTCGGGATGGTCCAGGTCGAGCCCGGGGTGTTCCGGCCGGCTGACGGCGTGGGGCCGACGGGCGCCCAGGTGCCCACCCAGCGCACGTCGTCCGGGTGGCCGGCCGAGTCGCCCGGGTGGCCGGTCGACGAGTTCGGGCTGCCGGTCTCCCCGGGTGAGCGCCCGGCGCACGCCCAGTCGGCGTGGGCGCAGCCGCCGGGCCCGATCCAGCAGCCCCCGACCACCCCGGTCCAGCAGACTCCGGCCCGGCCCACCCCGGTCCAGCAGCCCCCGGCCCCACCGGCTCCGATCCATCAGGCCCCGACGCCGCCGGTCCCGGTCCAGCTGCCTCCGGCCCCGCCGACCCCGGTCCAGCAGACTCCGGCCCCACCGGCCCCGGTCCAGCAGACTCCGGCCCCACCGGCCCCGGTCCAGCAGACTCCGGCCCCGCCGACTCCGGTCCAGCAGACTCCGGTGCAGCCGGTCTTGAAGCAGGTCACACCGCCGCAGCGGGAGACCGGGCCGTCGCAGTGGGAGACGCCGCCGCGGCGGGAGGCCACGCCGCCGCCGGTGCGCGAGGCGGCTCCGACACCGCCGCCGTCGCCTCGGCCGGTGGCACAGCAGCCTGCTCCGGCCGTACCCAATCGGCAGTTCGAGGAGCCCGGACCAGCGCGGCACGCGGCCGAGACCGCCCACCGGGGGAACGCCGCGGCGGTGCCCCCGCAGCAGAGCGCCTGGCCGGGGCCCGTCCAGGGATCGGCGGTGCCGCCGCCGGTGCACACCACCCCGCTCTATACGGCGCCGAACCAGCCCACGCCTCCGCGGGACAACCCGGAGCCGCCGGCCGCGGAGGACCCGTTCCAGGAGCTGAACTGGCTGGCCGACAACACCCCGACCGCTGAGGAGTTCGCCAAGCGGCGGCTGGCCCGCCCGCAGCAGCAGAGTGCCACGATGGGTGCTCGGGCGATGCTGCAGAACGCCACGTTCGGCCTGCTCAAGATGGCTCCGGGGCAGTATGAGACAGAGTACAAGCAGGACGTCGAGATGGTCCGCCGCAACTTCGGCGGGCTGCGCCAGGTGACGGTGGTCAACCCGAAGGGCGGGGCCGGCAAGACGGTGGCCGTGCTGCTGCTGGCGATGACGTTCGGGCAGAAGCGCGGTGGCTACGTGCTGGCCTGGGACAACAACGAGACCCAGGGCACTCTGGGGATGCGGGCGCAGCAGGATTTCCACGCCCGGACCGTCCGCGACATGATGCGTGACCTGCATCTCTTCCAGGGCGCCCAGGGCCGGGTCGGTGACCTGTCGCAGTATGTGCGGGCCCAGGGCGAGGGCATGTTCGACGTGCTCGCCTCGGACGAGTCGGCGACCGCCGGTGAGATGCTGACCGCGAACTCGTTCGCCGAGATCCGGGACGTGGTCAGCCGGTTCTACAAGCTGATCTTCGTGGACACCGGCAACAACGTGCGCGCGGAGAACTGGCAGGCCTCGATGGACGCCACCGACCAGCTGGTGATCACCATGTCGGCGCGTAACGACTCGGCCGAGACCGCCGCCCGGATGCTCGACCACCTGGAGCAGGGTGGCCGGCGACGGCTGGTCCGGCAGGCGGTGACCATCGTCACCATGCCGCCGACCCGCAAGGACATCGACCTGCAGTGGATCCAGCAGCACTTCGCGGCCCGGACCCGGGCGGTGCTGGTGGCACCCTACGAGCGGCTGATCGACTCGGGCGAGCCGATCCGCTACGGCGAACTGTCCACTTCCACGAAGGATGCGTGGCTCAAGATCGCCGCAGCGGTCGCCTCAGGCTTGTAGCACCACCCCACCCGCGTGCCGACTTCCGGCGCGAAGCGCACCGGAAATCGACACGGGTACCGGAACGCGGGGATGCGTGCCGACTTCCGGCGCGAAACGCACCGGAAATCGGCACAGATGCCGGAACGCGGGGATGCGTGCCGACTTCCGGCGCGGAGCGCACCGGAAATCGGCACAGGGTCTGGCTATGTCAGGGCGTCGGCGGCGGCCGGGTCGCTGTCCCGCAGGAACTGGGCACAACGGGCCGCCTCGTCCGCCTCACCGATCACGGCGGCGGCCTGCGACAGGGCGTGCAGGCAACGCAGGAAACCCTGGTTGGCCTCGTGCGCCCACGGCACCGGGCCGTGGCCCTTCCAGCCGTTGCGGCGCAGCGCGTCCAGACCCCGGTGGTAACCGGTGCGGGCGTAGGCGTAGGCGGTGACCGGCTCACCGGCGGCCAGCGCGGACGCGGCCAGCGGCGCCCAGGCGGCACTGTAGGACGGGAACTTGGCGGCGACCGCCTTGAAGGCCTCGTCGGTGCCCGTCGCGGCGGCCTCGGCGAGAGCCTTGTCGGCCTCCGCGTCGGCGGGCAGTCGGGTGGCCGGCGGCTCGGGAAGGAGGTTCTGCATGCCCCCATTCAACCCGGCCGGGCCGCGTTCATTCCGCCGCCACGAAAGTTGGGTTCTGTGTCGCGATCCGCGACACCGCACCTAATCCCAGGCGATCCCGAGCTTGAACAGCCGATCGGCGTACTCGATTTGGGTCTGCCACTCGGCCGGCCAGGCCGGCAGGCCCAGCGACGCGCCGGCGAACGCCCCGGCCAGGCAGGCGATCGAGTCGGAGTCGCCGGAGGACGCCGCGCCCCGGCCCACCACCGCGACCGGCTCGTCCGGCGAGATCAGGTAGACGTACAGCGCGGTGGCCAGGGCCTCCTCGGCGATCCAGCCGGCACCGGTGGCCAGGCAGGGATCGCCGGTGTGGTCGCCGGACGCCAGCGCCGCCGCGACCCGGTCCAGGGCGGCCGCGCACTCGTCCCAGCCGCGGGCGATGAACTCCTCCGGCGAGTCCGCCCACGGCTGCTGCCAGAGGTCACCCAGCCAGTCGCCGCGGTAGACCTTGCGCTGCTCGGCGCAGCGGTCCCGGAGCGCGGTCAGCAGATCGGCCGGCCGCAGACCCGCGGCGAGCAGGTGGACGGCCCACGCGGTCAGCTCACTCGCCGCCAGACCGGTCGGATGCCCGTGGGTCAGAGCGGCCTGCAGCTGCGCCGCGCCGGCCCGCTGATCGTCGGACAGGCCCGGCATCAGGCCGACCGGGGTGACCCGCATGTTGGCGCCGCAGCCCTTGGAACCGGTCTGGGTGGCCCGGACCCACGGGCGGCCGTCAGCCAGGTTCGCGCACGCCCGCAGACAGGTCATGCCGGGGGCCCGATCGTTCTCCGGGCTGGCCGCCCACTCCAGGAAACGGCGCCGCAGCACCGGCTCGAACGCCTCCGGAGTGATCCGGCCCACCTCGGCCAGGGCCTCCCCGACGGCCAGCGCCATCTGGGTGTCGTCGGTGACCAGCGCCGGTTCGCCGACGAGCCGCCGGGGGCCGCCGGGGCCGTACTGGGCCACGATCGTCGCGTACTCCTGGAACTCCGTCGGTTTGCCCAGAGAGTCCCCGTACGCCAACCCGAAAAGTGAACCCGACGCAGCACGCATGCGGACAACTCTAGGTAAGACGTCGACGACGTGCCTCCCGAGAGCAAGATGGATCCATGCCCGATCCGCTGCAACCCGTACTCGGTGGGGACGCGCCGTTCGACGCGACCGCCGACGAGATCGAAACCCGTGCCGAACTGGATGTGCACCTGGCCAAGAACTCCCTGGCCGGGCTCTGCGTGCTCGGCCTGCGCCTGGACCGGGATCCGCCGGATCTGACCGGTGTGGACGTACGGGAGACCATGTTCGTCGGATGTCACCTGGCCGATCCGGAGGTGGAGGCCGAGCTGATCCGGCGGGGCGCGCACGTCATCCCGCCGTTCGACGACTGCCCCTACCCGACCCATCCGGCGCTGCTCTACACCCCCGAGGATCTGTCCGCCGGGTTCGCCGAGCACGGCTTCGCCGGCATGTTCGACACCCTCGTCTACCAGCACTTCACGGCACACGGCGGGGCGGTCCCGGACATCCGGGAGGCGCTGTCCCAGCGGCTGCACGACGCCGGTGTCGACAACGCGCTCGGCAAGGCCCTCAACGACTGGGCGCACGTGAACGGCCCCGGTGGCGCGATCGGGATCATGGGCGGGCACGCGGCGGCGCGCGGCTCGGACCCGTACCGGATGGCCGGTGTGCTGGCCCAACGGCTGGCCGCGGCCGGGCGGCTGATCGTGACCGGCGGGGGTCCCGGGGTGATGGAGGCGGCCAACCTGGGCGCCTACTTCGCGTCCCGGACGCCGGGCGAGCTGGACGAGGCGATCGACCGGCTCTCGGTGGCGCCGCACTTCATGGACCACGACCCGTACACGGCGGCGGCTCTATCGGTCCGGCGGGCCTACCCGCTGCCCGATCTGGACGTGGCCGGGCGGCTCCGGCACGGCGGGCTGGCCCTGCCCACCTGGCTGTACGGCCACGAGCCGGCCAACCTGTTCGCCGGGCAGATCGGCAAGTACTTCTCCAACGCGGTGCGGGAGGACACCATCCTGCGGCTGGCCCGGGGCGGGATCGTCTTCGCGCCGGGCTGGGCCGGGACGGTGCAGGAGATCTTCCAGGCGGCGACGAAGACGTTCTACGCGACCGACGGGCCGTCCGGGGCGTACGTGTTCCTCGGCACCGAACACTGGTCGAGGCTGCCGGTGGAGGAGCTGTTGCGGCCGCTGCTGGCCCGTTCGCCGCACGGTGACCAGTCCGGTCTGGTGGTGGTCACCGACTCCCTGGACGAGGCGATGGACGCCCTCTCCCGGTAGTTGTGCGGTTACCCCACACTGCACCCATGGAGATGGTCCTCTACATCGTGGTGATCGGCCTCGCGTTCACGGTGTTCATGGTGGTCGTGACGAAGTTGACCGGTGGTAACCCGCGGTCCCGTCGTGGGTCGCGTCACGGCGCCGGATCAGATGCGGCGTACTACGGCGGGTCGTCGGGCTCCGATGGCTCGGCGACCAGCGACCACGGCGGTGGCGGTAGCTGGTGGGGCGGCGGCGGTGACGGCGGCGGCTCGTCCTGGGGCGGTGACGGCGGCAGTGGCGGAGGCGGCGGCAGCAGCTAGGCCACGTGCACGCGGCGCCAGTGCGCGGCCGGCAGTTCGGCCTCGGGCACGTCGGTGAGACCGTTCTCGTCCATCGCGTTGTAGATCGCCAGGCGCGCGCCGTCGAACAGGAACTCGACGGCGTGCAGCACCCGGGGCCGCCAGTCGGCCGTGGTGGTCCGCTCGACGATGTTGACCGCCCGCAGTTGCCGGCCCCGGGCCTTGCGCAGCGCGGCGTGCGGGTCGGAACGCCAGTCGAAGTGCTCGTAGAGGTCGATCGGGACGGCCATGTCGATCTGGTCCCAGGTGATGGCACATTCATCGAACTTACGATGGGTGATTTCCACCCGGCTCAGTCCGAAGTCGAGGATCACCGGGCCGTCGGCGAACCAGCCTCGCTCGGCCACATCCCACAGCAGGTGGCTCGATCGCAGTTTCCGGCCGATGAGCCGGACGAACATGTGTCGATGGGTGGCGGCGAGGGCTTCGGCATCGTGATGCCACTCGGGTTTCCAGCCCTCGATTACGAGCACGACCACCGTCCCTTGATCAAGACTTGACGATGGTACCCGCGCCTCTGTGTAGTCCCGCAAGACAAAACGGCCGGTCCCCCACTGACGGGGACCGGCCGTTGCCGTTCGATTACTTCCCGAGGGTGGTTCCGGCCGAGCGGAGGTGCTGGGCGGCCTCGACGACCCGCTTGGCGAGACCGTTCTCGGCGAGCTTGCCCCAGGCGCGGGGGTCGTACGCCTTCTTGTTGCCGACCTCGCCGTCGATCTTCAGAACACCGTCGTAGTTCTTGAAGAAGTGGTCGGCGACCGGGCGGGAGAACGCGTACTGCGTGTCGGTGTCGATGTTCATCTTCACCACGCCGTAGTCCAGGGCGCCGTGGATCTCCGACAGCAGCGAGCCGGAGCCGCCGTGGAAGACCAGGTCGAGCGGCTTGTCCTTGCCGTACTTGGCGCCGATCGCGTCCTGGATCTCCTTGAGGATCTCCGGGCGGAGCTTGACGTTGCCCGGCTTGTAGACGCCGTGCACGTTGCCGAAGGTGAGGGCGGTCAGGTAGCGGCCCTTCTCACCCAGGCCCAGGGCAGCGGCGGTGGCCAGGCCGTCCTCGACGGTCGAGTACAGCTTGTCGTCGATCGCGGCGGAGACGCCGTCCTCCTCGCCACCGACGACGCCGACCTCGATCTCCAGGATGATCTTGGCGGCCGCGGTCTTCGCCAGCAGCTCCTCGGCGATCTGCAGGTTCTCGTCCAGCGGCACGGCCGAACCGTCCCACATGTGCGACTGGAACAGCGGCGCCTGGCCCTTGGCGACCCGCTCGGCGGAGATGTCGATCAGCGGCCGGACGAACCCGTCGAGGTGGTTCTTCGGGCAGTGGTCGGTGTGCAGCGCGATGTTGATCGAGTACTGCTTCGCGACGTGGTGCGCGAACTCGGCCAGCGCCACGGCGCCGACGACCTTGTCCTTGATGGTGGGGCCGGACACGTACTCGGCACCACCGGTGGAGATCTGGATGATGCCGTCGCTGCCGGCCTCCGCGAAGCCCTGCAGGGCCGCGTTGAGAGTCTGCGAGGACGTCACGTTGATCGCCGGGTAGGCGAACGCGCCGGACTTGGCGCGATCGATCATCTCGGCGTAGACCTCGGGAGAAGCGATAGGCATCGGAAGACGCTCCTAGCTCTTTGTCACGGGAAGCAGAGGGCAGGACCGCGCTGTCCTCCGCAAGAAAGTATTCCGCAGTCGCGGTGCGTAACTGAAATCGCCCCGAAATCTGCATCAACGATTACTACATACTGTGACCTAAGGAACATTTGGTGAGCCCGGCGCTGACGCACGGAAGCGGAACCCGGCCCGAAAGTCGGCTCGTGCCCGTTTGTACGACATCACGACCGGGGAAGCCCCACCATGAACGAGACGGAAGCCATGAACGAGACGGAAGGAGGCCGGAGATGACGAACCCGGTGGAAGTCGATCTGGAGACACCCGAGGCCGACGCGGCCGAGCAGGCCACCCCGGTCCCCGGCTGGCAGGACGACTCGGAGGAGCAGGCGCCCGTCGACGACGCGGAGAACCGGATCGTCGAGTTCGACGACGACTACCGCTGACCGCGGCCGGCAAATCGATCGCCTGATCGGCGCGGCGCTGCCACGATCGACGGGTGCTGCTCACCCTGACGACCACTCACCGGCCCGCGACGGATCTGGGCTACCTGCTGGTCAAGCATCCCGACAAGGTGCACTCGTTCGACATGCCGACCGGTACGGCGTACGTCCTCTATCCCGAAGTGGGCGAGGACCGCTGCACCGCCGCGCTGATGCTGGACGTGGATCCGCGGCTGCTGCGGGCGCAGCGAGACGCCTTCGAGCTGAGTCAGTATGTGAACGACCGGCCGTACGCCGCCTCCAGCCTCCTGGCCAGCGCTCTCGCGAAAGTGTTCCGGACCGCCTTGCGCGGCGCCTCGAAGGACCGCCCGGAGCTGGCCGCGACACCGATCCCGCTGGAGGTCCGGGTCCCGGTGCTGCGCGGCACGGTGGATCTGGTGACCCGGCTGTTCGCGCCGCTGGGCTGGGCGGTGTCGGCGACGGCGATCCCGTTCGAGCCGGAGATCGGCGGCGACAGCCGTTACGTGGACCTGTCTCTGACCGGCGAGCTGCGGGTCGCCGACGCGCTGAACCACCTCTACGTGCTGCTGCCGGTGCTGGACGACGGCAAGCACTACTGGGTGGCCCCGGACGAGATCGAGAAACTGCTGCGCTCCGGTGAGGGCTGGCTGGCCGGTCACCCGGAGAAGGTGCTGATCGCCCGCCGTTACCTGGCCCATCGCAAGTCTCTGACCACCACCGCGCTGCAGTTGCTGGACGCCGACCAGCCGGTCACCGAGGAGGAGGCCGAGCTGCCGGTGGCCCGCCGTGCCCCGCTGGCCGAGCAGCGCCGGGACGCGGTGCTGGCCGCGGTGACCGAGGTGGGCGCGGCCCGGGTGCTCGATCTGGGCTGTGGCGGTGGGGCTCTGCTCACCGCGCTGGTCAAGGACCGGAACCTGACCGAGATCGTCGGTGCCGACGTGGCCACCCGGTCGCTGGAGCAGGCGGCCCGCCGGCTGCGGCTGGACCGGCTGCCGGAGCGGCAGAAGGATCGGATCAGGCTGATCCAGACCGCGCTCACCTACCGTGACGACCGGCTGTGCGGCTTCGACGCGGCGGTGTTGATGGAGGTCATCGAGCACGTGGACCTGCCCCGGCTGCCCGCGCTGGAGGCTGCCGTCTTCGGGCACGCGAAGCCCGGCGCGGTCATCGTGACCACGCCGAACGTCGAGTACAACGTGCACTACGAGGGCCTGACCGGGATGCGTCACTCGGATCATCGCTTCGAGTGGACCCGTGCCGAGTTCGCCGAGTGGGCGGCGCGGACGGCCGAGGCGTACGGCTACACCGTCACCATCCGTGGCGTCGGCGAGTCTCACGAGGAGACCGGCGCCCCCACCCAGCTCGCTCTGTTCAAGGCGGTGTCCGCATGATCCTCGACGTTCCCGAGCTGTCCCTGGTCGCCCTGGTCGGCATCTCCGGCTCCGGCAAGTCCACCTTCGCCGGCCGGCACTGGAAGCCGACCCAGGTGCTCTCCTCGGACTTCTTCCGCGGTCTGGTCGCCGACGACGAGAACGACCAGTCGGCCTCCGGTGACGCCTTCGAGGTGCTGCACTACGTGGCCGGCAAGCGGCTGGCGGCCGGCCGGCTCACCGTCGTGGACGCCACCAACCTTCAGGCGCACGCCCGCGCCGGGCTGGTCAAGGTGGCCCGCGAGCACGACGTGCTGCCGGTGGCGATCGTGCTGGACGTCCCGGAGCCGCTGGCCTGGGAGCGCACCGAGGCCCGCCCGGACCGTACGTTCGATCGCCGGGTCCTCTCCCGGATGAGCCGTGACCTGCGGCGGTCCCTGGGCCAGCTGGCCAAGGAGGGCTTCCGCAAGATCCACGTGCTGCGCGGGGTGGACGAGATCGCGGCGGCCGAGATCCGCTACGAGAAGCTGTTCAACGACAAGCGGGACGAGCACGGGCCGTTCGACATCATCGGTGACGTGCACGGCTGCCGGTCCGAGCTGGAGTCGCTGCTGGAGAAACTCGGCTGGGAGATCGTCCGGGACGACGCGGGCCGGCCGGTGGACGCCGTCTTTCCCGGCGAGGCCCGGACGGCCGTCTTCGTCGGCGACCTGGTCGACCGCGGACCGGACTCGCCGGGTGTGCTGCGCCTGGTGATGGGCATGGTGGCGGCCGGGCACGCGATCTGTGTGCCGGGCAACCACGAGCAGAAGCTGGCCCGCAAGCTGAACGGCCGCAACGTACAGCTGACGCATGGTCTTCCGGAGACCCTGGCCCAGCTGGAGGCCGAGCCGGCCGAGTTCGTGTCCGAGGTGCGCAGCTTCATCGACGGCCTGGTCAGCCACTACGTGCTGGACGACGGCAAGCTGGTGGTTGCGCACGCCGGGCTGAAGGAGGCGTACCACGGGCGGGCGTCCGGCCGGGTGCGCAGTTTCGCGCTCTACGGCGAGACCACCGGTGAGACCGACGAGTACGGGCTGCCGGTCCGCTACCCGTGGGCCCGGGAGTACCGGGGTTCCGCCGCGGTCGTCTACGGCCACGTGCCCACCCCGGTTCCGGAGTGGATCAACAACACCATCTGCCTGGACACCGGCTGCGTCTTCGGCGGCTCGCTGACCGCGCTGCGCTGGCCGTCCCGTGAGCTGGTCGCGGTGCCCGCGGCGAAGGAGTACTACGAGCCGGTCCGGCCGATCTTCACCACCACCGCCAAACCCGACGAGGGTCTGGACATCGCGGACGTCACCGGGCGGCGGCACATCGATTACGGGTACGGGCGGACCACGGTCCCCGCCGAGAACGCCGCGGCCGCGCTGGAGGTGATGGGCCGGTTCTCGGTCGATCCGGAGGCCCTGGTCTGGCTGCCGCCGACGATGGCCCCGTGCACCAGCTCGTCGGTGGAGGGCTACCTGGAGCACCCGTCGTCCGCCTTCGCCGACCTGCGCGCCGCCGACGTGGACCGGGTCGTGTGTGAGGAGAAACATATGGGCTCCCGGGCCGTGGTGCGGGTCTCCGTCACCGGCGCGGGTGACGCGATCTGGACCCGGACCGGCCGGCCGTTCTTCGGCCCGGAGCGCGACGAGCCGCTGCTGGCCCGGGTCCGGGCGGCGGCCGCACCACTCTTCACCGAGCTGGCGACCGACTGGCTGCTGATCGACGCCGAGCTGCTGCCCTGGTCGGCCAAGGCGGGCAGCCTGATCCGGAACCAGTACGCCGCGGTCGGCGCCGCCGCCCGGGCCGCGCTGCCGGCCGCCCGGTCGGTGCTGGAGCGGGTGTCCGGGCGAGGGCTCGACGTGACCGCACTGCGGGATCGTCTCCAGCTGCGGTCGGCCGAGATCGACGGCTACACCGCGGCGTACCGGGCGTACGTGAAACCGACCGACGGGCTGGACGGGGTCACCCTGGCACCGTTCGCGATCCTGGCCGGGACCGGAGTGTCGTACGCCACGAAGGATCACGACTGGCATCTGGCGCTGGCCGATCGGCTCGTCTCCGCCGACCCGCAACTCTTCACCCCGACCCGGCGGATGATCGTCGACCTGGCCGACCCGGCCGCCGAGTCCGCCGCGACCGAGTGGTGGCTGACACTGACCGGGGCCGGCGGCGAGGGCATGGTGGTCAAGCCGTGGGTGGGCCTGGGCGCGACCGGTGGTGACGGTCGTCTCATCCAGCCCGGAGTGAAGTGCCGTGGCCGGGAGTACCTGCGGATCATCTACGGGCCGGAATACACCCGTCCGGACCAGTTGGACCGGCTTCGGCAGCGCAATCTGGGCCGGAAACGGGCGCTGGCGCTGCGCGAGCACGGGCTCGGACTGGCCGCGCTGGACCGGCTGGCCGAGGGCGCGCCGGCCTGGCGGGTGCACGAGTTGGTCTTCGCGATCCTGGCCGCCGAGTCGGAGCCCGTCGACCCCCGCCTGTAAGCGGACTGTTACGTCCTGAAGTACTCAGCATTCATTCAGGTTCCGGCCCTCATCGGGCCGGTACCCTGGCTCCTCGTGGACATCCAAGCGCTCACCGAGCAGCTAGCTCTCAACCCGATGGACCCGAAGGACCTGCTCTCGGCCTTCGGGTTGCCGGGTGTCCTGGCCATCCTCTTCGCCGAGACCGGTCTTCTGGCCGGTTTCTTCTTCCCAGGCGATTCACTGCTTTTCCTCGCCGGAGTCGCCGCCTCCGAGGTCGCCAACTCGATCTTCGGTGACGGAGCGCAACTGTCGATCGTCGGTCTGCTGATCGGCGCGCCCATCTGCGCCATCGTCGGCGCCCAGTTCGGGCACTGGCTCGGGGCGAGGTACGGGCGCCGGATGTTCGACAAACCCGACTCGAAGCTCTTCAAGAAGGAGTACGTCGAGAAGGCGGAGTACTACTTCGAGAAGTTCGGCCCGGCCAAGGCCGTGGTGCTGGCGCGCTTCATCCCGATCGTGCGGACCTTCCTCAACCCGGTCGCCGGCACCCTCGGCATGCCGGCCAAGCAGTTCTTCCTGTGGAACGTCGTCGGCGCGATCCTCTGGACCGACGGCATCATCCTGATCGGTTACCTGCTGGCCGAGCAGATCTACGCGGCCATCGGCGACCAGATCGACCACTACATCCTGCCGGTGGTGGTGCTGATCGTGCTGGTGTCGGTGCTGCCGATCGGGATCGAGATCCTGCGCGAGCGCCGGGCGAAGAAGAACGGCACGCTCACCGGTCCCGGGGTGGCCGAGGCGCTCGGTGCGGTCGCCATCGCGAGCCCGGTCGGGGTGGCCGACGCCGCCCGCGAGGAGTACCACGAGCACTTCGACCACCATGGCCAGCAGCACAACCAGCACCAGCAGCAGCGGGCCGGGCAGGACCAGTACAACGAGGCGACGACGTTCCACCAGGCCGGCGCCTACAACGCGCCCCAGCAGGGCGGGACCTACGGTCAACCCCAGCAGGGCGGGACGTACGGGCGGCCGCAGCAGTATCAGGAGCCGCAGCAGCCGGCCTACCCGCAGCAGGGGTACCAGCCCACCCCGCAGAGCTATCCGCCGCAGCAGCAGTACCCGGCGCAGGACTACGGCCAGCCCCAGTACGGGCAGCAGCAGCCCCGTTACGACGACCAGCAGCAGTGGCCGCCGCGCGACTGACCGCTGAGCGAACGCGAAAGGCCGGCCCGAGGGCCGGCCTTTTTCGTGGAACGCTCACACCGTGACGGTGGTGGATCCGGAGAGCTTCTCGAGGAACTCCTCGGGGCACTCCCGCAGGTGTTCCAGCCGTCCGGCCGTCAGCGCCCGGTAGGTGAGCGACGCGGCCTCCTCCAGGTTGCGGGCCCGTTTGTGGGCCAGCTCGACGGAGTCGCCCATCACCACGCACCCGTGCTGGCTGAGCACCAGGCAGTCGGTGCCGTCGGCGGCCATCGCCGCGGTCAGGGCCGCCAGCTCGGTGCTGCCCGGCAGCCGGAAGGGCACTGTCGACACCCGCCTCAGGTAGAAGGCGTGGTCGGTGGTGACGATCCGGACGTGCTCGCCGAGGGCGTCCAGCAGCAGCGCGGTCTGCGGGTGCAGGTGCACCACCGCGTTGACGTCCGGCCTGGCCCGGTAGAGCGCGAGATGCAGAGCCAACTCGCTGGTCGGCTCGGTCCGCGGCGGCGGGGTGCTGCCGACGACGGCCGGGGCCCCGTCGGAGATCCGTACCGGCGCGAAGGTGGTGCGGCTGAGACGATCCAGCCATGATCCGCTCGCGGTGACCCAGATGGCGTCCTCGTCGGGAATACGGGCGGACAGGTTGCCGCCCGATCCACACACGAGGCCCGCCTGCACCACGTCGTAACCCACGTGCGCGAGCTGGTCACGCAGGTCACCGGGGACGTAGTTCACCCGTTCCTCCTCAGGTCCGCCGGCCGTCGCGGGGCCGGGGTCCTCAGCCTGGCGTCACGCCCCCATTGCTAAGTGACGCCAGGCATTAACCCTGTCTCGCTTCAGCGGGCCTTCTTGGTGGCCCGCTTCCGCGGCGGGGTCAGCAGGTCGGCGATGGTGGCGATAGCGGTCGGCACCAGCCGGTAGTACGCCCACACACCCCGCTTCTCCCGCTCGAGAAGACCAGCCTCGGTGAGAATCCGAAGGTGGTGACTCACAGTGGGCTGCGAGAGGCCCAGGGGGGCCGTCAGGTCGCAGACGCACGCCTCACCGTCCGTTGCGGACTGGATAAGGCTCAGCAGCCGTAGCCGGGCCGGGTCGGCGAGCGCCTTCAGCACTCCCGCCAGGCGCTCAGCGTCAGCGCGTTCAATAGGCTCGCCGGCAAGCGGCGAGATCTGAGGCATCGTCATTTCCGCCAACGCAGTTCCCACGATCTCCATCCTTCCACCAACTGCATCGATTCTCCTGCATGTCCGCAGGAACGAACCGGCTAACTTTCAGGCCGTAAGGCCGACATCGATCGCCGAGACGGCCACCCCGGACACCTTCGCCGGGTCAACCGTTCGTGCAACGACGACTTCGGTCTCTGCCTCCTGCAACGCCTCAGTCGCCATCTGGTCGCTACCCATCCGTGTCGAGCTCTCGATCCCCGCCTCCGGGGTGAGGCCGGCCACATTGCCAATTCGTCGATTTTTTCGACTCACCGATCCCCGACGATGACTCGGCACGGAACGCGGCGAGACCATCACGCCACACTGCGCGATCATCAGTTCGCCACACACCCCACGACCCGATGAAAGCACGACGCCACGCTGCGCGACGGACAATTCAGTGATGAATTTACCCAGGTCGTGCCGTGCTTCCACGACATCGAGCGTACTGGCTGTACGAAAACCGGAATCTTTCGCCCCGCCAGGGCGGAACGGAACTATTGACGCGCAGCTTTACGTGGCTTTGTAAAGAAGGTTTACTAATCCTCCAGGTGGCCTCACCCCGTAGTTTGACCATAGACGCAGCTCAAAGCAGCTATCGTCGGTACGTTACCCGCGCCAAGCTCAGGATCACCTGGTAGCTGCGCTGTGAAGAGGCTGTGAACCCATCAAAAGACGTTTGTCCGTACGGGGGAAAACACCCACCGTCCGGCCGATCTCGATCTATCCGTACAGCCGATCGAGTGACAACGCCAGAAACGGACCGTACCCGTTCGAGTGACCCACAGTCGTCGATACGGAACCGCTCACTCGTGCGGTCGCGACCAGTACTCGTCTTCCTGGATCGGCGCCGACTTCGGCAGAACCGCCGGATCCGAGAACTGATCGGGTTCGGACCCGCCGGTAACAAAAGGCTTCGTTTGTGGGCCAGCCCACTGCGGCTCGCTCGCCGGCGCCTCAAATTGGCTCGGTGGCACAAAACCCGGCGCGGCTCCGAAATACTCTCGCGGCGCGGCCAGCAGCAGCCCGCCCACCGCGAGGTAACCCAGCACCTGCGCGACGGCCACCACCGCGTTCAGGGTGATCCACCCGGACGGGTACGCGTCGCTCAGCGCCGCGCCGATCGAGCCGGGAACCGCGTCACCGGAGCGCTGAGCGGCCAGAATGCCCACCGTCCCGAGACCGGTCAGCAGACCCAGCCCACACACGCCGACGGCGACCGCCCGCGCCAGCCGGTTACCCCGTCGCAGGGCCACCCCGAGGACCGCGAAGAGCGCGGCGAAGATCAGGGCCAGCACCGGGGCCAGCGCCCCGACCAGCCAGATCACGGTGATGAAGTTCTCCGCCGCGCTGGATCCGGCGGTGGCGTCACGGAATCGGCCGACCACGCCGGGAGTGACCGCGACCATGCTGATCGCGTAGGTCAGGCCGGCCGCCGCCATGGCCCAGAGCAGGGCGACCGCGGTCGTGACGGCAGCCGGGCGGCGGGCCGGGAACGGCACTGCGGCAGGCGGCTGCTGGACGGCGTAGGACATCGATGGCTCCCGCGGGTTCGGCTGGCAAAGAACCTATCGCGTACCGCTGGGGGAGGTGGGCGGACCGGTCCACCTCATCAGTGAACCGGTCCGAAATCGATCAGGAGGGACGCTGCGGCGAATCGCCGTCGGAGTCGTTCTTCGGCGACTGGTCACTCTCCGGAGCCGACGGATCCGGCGAAGCCGGGGTCGTCGAAGCCGGGGTCGTCGGAGTCGGAGCCGGAGACGACGGCGCCACGTCCGACGGGGTAGCCCACGGATCGCTGGGCGGCTCCGGCGCGGCGGGCGGCGGTGACACCGGCGCCGCCGAGGAGGACACCGGGAAGGGCGCGGGCGCCGGCGGCGCGAACGGCGACGGCGTCTCCGGGAACGGCTGCTGCGGGGCCGCCCACGGATCGCTGGAGGGCTCGGTGGACGGCGGCGCGGGCGGACCCGACGGCACCGGGGGAACCGGAGACGGCGGCGTGGCACCCGGCTGAGCCGCCCACGGGTCGCTGGTGGGCTCCGGAGAGGCGTCCGGGACACCGGACGACGGCCGCGCCCACGGATCACTGGAGGGCTCCGCGGAAGGCGCCGGAGCGCCCGGTGCCGCGGACGACCCGGGAGCGCCCGGAGCCCCGGGGAACGGCGTGCCCGGAGCGGGCGTCCCGGCCTGCCCCGGATAGGGCGGCAGACCCGGCGCGGGCTGCCCCGGCTGTCCATACTGCTCCGGCGTGCCGAAGTGGCTGGGCGCCCCGGGCTGCCCCGGGTACGGCGGCGGATATGCCGACGGCTGCTGCGGCTGCCCGTAGGGGCCGGGGTAGCCGGCCTGCGCCGGATATCCGGGATAACCGGGCTGACCGCCCTGGACCGGGTACCCCGGTTGGCCGGGATAGCCCGGCTGCCCCGGGTACTGCGGGTACGGCATCGCCGGGTTCCAGCCCACCGGCTTGCGGAAGAACGCGTTCGACTGCGGCAGCGCCAGCAGGATGATCGCACCGAGCAGGGCCAGCACGATCACCACCGAGGTGGCGGTACCGGCCGGTTCGTACCAGCTGGGAAGCGCGGTGGTGAGTTCGGCGTCGATCTGCTGCTCGCTCAGGCCGCCGGACGACCCGGTGCCGGCCATGGTGCCGATCGCGGTGCCGCCCAGCCCGAACGAGTTGCAGCACAGCCCGAGGCCACCGAAGACCCAGGTGGTGATCCGCGACCCGTTCTTGCCGAGGCCGTTGAAGACCGCCAGCACGGAGACCACGATCGCGATCAGGGCGTAGATGACCGCCGTCCCGACCAGGGCGAAGCCGACGACCGACTCGAGGTCGGTGCCGAGCTCTTCGGCGTCGATGGTGTTCTGGTACGCCCCGGCGACCGAATCCCTGATCGACAGGACCATGACGGCGCTCAGCAGCTGCACGGCGGCGACCACGAACAGCAGTATCGAGGAGAAGGTCACCGTCATCGGCCGGGACGGGGCCGAGTCGGGGACCTGATAAGTCGGTACGGTCACACTGCCCTCCAATAGATCAATTCACGGTATCCGCCGTACGCCAGATCCCGCGACCGAGCCTCACGGTCGGCGAGCATGTGGAAATATCAGGCAACGATGACCCCAAATGACCGCAAAACGTCGCCCGTTCGGGTGGCGTCACGCCTGGACGGCGGACCCTAGACTTCGCTGTGTGGCGTCCACCTGGAAGCAGACCGCTCCAGAGGCACGCCGTGCCCGCATGAGTCGCCCGCCCCGCGCACATCGTTCCGGGGCCGAGGCAGACCGGTGGACGGCGCCACTCCGATTGCGCATGCCGCGTGTCCACACCGCGGCCGCCCCAGACCTAAGGACCGGTGAGTCCCATGCCCCACGCCGACACCCTCGACGTCGTTCACCATGACGACAGCACGACCCGATTCACGGATGTCAGATATCAACTGCACCGCAACGGCATCCGGATCTGGTCCGCGGACGGCGAACACGCCTTCACGGACGTCCTGGTGACACACGCCTACCGCCAACGGGAGGCGGACAAGTAAGAAAAAAGGGGGCCCGACGGGGCCCCCTTTTTCGTCACCTACCGCCGGAAGACCGTCAGGCCGTCCTTGGTTTCGCTCAGGTCGGCCACCACCGTGTCGCCGTCCCGGATCTCCCCGGAGAGCAGCGCCTTGGCCAGCAGATCCCCGATCGAGGACTGGACCAGCCGGCGCAGCGGCCGGGCGCCGTAGATCGGGTCGTACCCGTGCTCACCCAGCCACTCCACCGCGGCCGGCGCCACCTCCAGGACCAGCCGCCGCTCGGCGAGCCGGTCCCGCAGCCGGGCCAGCTGGATGTCGACGATCGCGGTCAGGTCGGCCTTGGTCAGGGCGTGGAAGACCACGATGTCGTCGAGCCGGTTCAGGAACTCCGGCTTGAAGTGCGCACGGACCGCGGCCAGCACCTCGTCGTGCCGTTCCTCGTCGCTCATGGTGATGTCGGCGGTCGCCGAACCCAGGTTCGACGTGAGCACCAGGATCGCGTTGCGGAAGTCGACGGTCCGGCCCTGCCCGTCGGTGAGCCGGCCGTCGTCGAGCACCTGGAGCAGCACGTCGAAGACGTCCGGATGGGCCTTTTCCACCTCGTCGAGGAGCACCACGCTGTACGGCCGGCGGCGCACCGCCTCGGTCAGCTGGCCACCCTCCTCGTAGCCGACGTAGCCGGGCGGGGCGCCGACCAGACGGGCCACCGAGTGCTTCTCGCCGTACTCACTCATGTCGATGCGGACCATCGCCCGCTCGTCGTCGAAGAGGAAGCCGGCCAGCGCTTTCACCAGCTCGGTCTTGCCGACACCGGTCGGGCCGAGGAAGAGGAAGCTGCCGGTCGGCCGGTCCGGGTCGGCGATGCCGGCGCGGGCCCGGCGCACCGCGCCGGAGACCGCCGCGATCGCCTCCCGCTGGCCGATCACCTTGGCCGCGAGCGACTCCTCCATCCGCAGCAGCTTGGCGGTCTCGCCCTCCATCATCCGGCCGGCCGGGATGCCGGTCCACGAGGAGACCACCTCGGCGATGTCGTCGGCGGCCACCTCCTCCTTGACCATCGGCGGCTCGGCGTGCTCCTCCTCGGTCTCGGCGGCGGCCTCGATCTCCTTCTCCAGGGCCGGGATCACCTCGTACAGCAGCCGGGAGGCCTGGAGCAGGTCGCCGTCACGCTGGGCCCGCTCCTGCCCGGCCCGCGCCTCGTCGAGCTGCTTCTTCAGCTCACCGACCCGGTTCAGCCCGCCGCGCTCGCGCTCCCACCGGGCGTTCAGCGCGGTCAGCTCCTCCTCCCGGTCGGCCAGGTCGGCGATCAGCCGCTCCAGCCGGGCCAGGGACGCCGGATCGGTCTCCTTCTCCAGGGCCAGGCGCTCCACCCGCATCCGGTCGACCTGGCGCTGCAGCTGGTCCAGCTCGACCGGCCGGGAGTCGATCTCCATCCGCAGCCGGGAGGCGGCCTCGTCGATCAGGTCGATCGCCTTGTCCGGCAGGAACCGGTCGCTGATGTAGCGGTCGGAGAGGCTGGCCGCCGCGACCAGCGCCGCGTCGGTGATCTGCACCCGGTGATGCGCCTCGTAGCGCCCCTTGAGGCCGCGCAGGATGCCGATGGTGTCCTCGACGGTCGGCTCACCCACCACCACCGGCTGGAAGCGCCGCTCCAGGGCCGGGTCCTTCTCGATGTGCTCGCGGTACTCGTCGAGCGTGGTCGCGCCGACCATCCGCAGCTCACCGCGGGCCAGCATCGGCTTGAGCATGTTGCCGGCGTCCATCGAGCCCTCGCCCTTGCCCGCGCCGACGACCGTGTGCAGCTCGTCCAGGAAGGTCACCACCTGGCCGTTGGAGCTGCGGATCTCCTCCAGCACGCTCTTGAGCCGCTCCTCGAACTGGCCGCGGTACTGCGCGCCGGCGACCATCGCGCCGAGATCGAGCGAGACGAGTTTCTTGTCGCGCAGCGTCTCCGGCACGTCGCCGGCCACGATCCGCTGGGCCAGGCCCTCGACGATCGCGGTCTTGCCGACACCGGGCTCACCGATCAACACCGGATTGTTCTTGGTACGCCGGGAGAGCACCTGCACCACACGACGGATCTCGGCGTCCCGGCCGATCACCGGGTCGATCTTGCCGTCCCGGGCCAGCGCGGTCAGGTCGACGCTGTACTTCTCCAGGGACTTGTAGGTCTGCTCGGGATCGGCGTTGGTGACCCGCCGCTCCCCGCCGCGCACCTGGGGGAACGCGGCGACCAGCGCCTCCTCGGTGGCGCCGGCGTCTTTCAGCACCTGGGAGACCGCGCCGCCGACCCGGGCCAGACCGGCCAGCAGGTGCTCGGTCGACACATACTCGTCCCCGAGCGGCTTGGCGATCAGGTCGGCCGACCCGATCGCGTTGACGAACTCGCGGGACAGGCTCGGCTCGACGGTGCTGGCGCCACGGGCGGACGGCAGCTGCTCGATGGCGCGGACCGCGGCCCGGCGGATGTCGGCCGGATTGGCGCCGACCGCGCGCAGCAGGGCGGTGGCGGTGGACCCGCCGGTGTCGAGCAGTGACTGCAGCATGTGCCACGGCTCGACCGTGGCGTGCCCGCGGCGGCCGGCGTCGGCGACCGCCGAGGTGATCACTTCGCGGCTCTTGGTGGTCAAACGTTCGGTGTTCATCAGCTCCCCTGAACGCACCGGCAGACTTGAGCGTGTTCCACTCAACTCTAGCGCGACGGAACCACGGTGACAGTCACCACCGGCCAGGGTCGCGCATCGGCGGGAACCCGTACCGTCAGGAGACGTGTCACTGTCCCGCCGGCTCCTCCCTCTCGGTCTGGTCTTCCTCACTGTCGGCATCGCCACCGCGGTCGTCGGGCCGTTCCTCGGCCTGTTTCTGAGCAGCGCCGTCCAGGCGAGTCCGATCCAGGTCACCTTCTTCCTGATCACCGCGTCACTCTCGGGCGTGGCCATGTCGTGGGCGATCGGCCGTGTCTCGGACCGGCGGCCGATGCGGCGCACGATCCTGATCGCCGCGGCACTCGCCGGCTGCGCCGGCAGCGGTCTCACCGCGGTGGTCCGCGACTTCTGGGTGCTGCTCGCGCTCACCGCGACGGCCTCCGCGATCGCCGGGTCGCTGTTCCCCCAATCCTTCGCGTACGCCCGTGAGGCGCTGCAACGGGACGACCCGAGCCGGGCGGCCATGGGCATCAGCGCGCTGCGCACCGTGTTCTCGATCGCCTGGGTGGGCGGCCCGTCGCTGGCCGCGTTCCTCCTGGAATCCGGCGACTTCCAGTACGTCTACGGCACCGCCTCCGTGCTGTACCTGGTGGCGGCCCTGCTGGCGGCCAAGTGGCTGCCCGAGGTGGAGGCGCCGGCCCCGCCCCCGCCCGGGGACACCGTCTCGACCCGGGCTCCGTGGCAGGTCTACCCGATCCTGGCCGGTTTCGTGCTGATCCAGACCTCCATGGTGCTCAACGTCCAGGCGATGCCGCTGTACCTGCGCACCGAACTGGACGGCACGGTCGGAGACGCCGGCATCATCCTCGGCATCTGTGCGGCGCTGGAGATCCCGCTGATGCTCGGCTTCGGCAAGCTCTCCACCCGGATGCCACTGCGCCGGATCATCCTGTTCGGCGGGGTCTGCGGCGTCGGGTACCAGGCCCTGGCGGTGTCGGCCTCGTCGGTCTGGATGCTGGCCGCCGCCCAGATCCTGAACGCGATCCTGATCGCGGCCGTCTCCGGGCTAGGCATCTCCTACTTCCAGGACATGATGCCCCGGTTCCCGGGCCGCGCGTCGACGATGTTCGCCAACACCTTCCCGATCGGGCAGATCATGTCGGCGCCGCTGTTCGGGCTGGCCCAGGAGTACGGGTTCCGGCTGGCGTACACCCTGAATCTGGTTCTGGCGGTGTTGGGTCTGCTGATCCTGCTGGCCGTCCGGCCGCCCCGAACGGCGAACGAGACAGCCCGGGTGACGACGAAGAACGCCGTCGACCCGGGCTGATCAGAAGCCGCGGCCCAACCTCAGAAGCCGCGGCCCAACCTCAGGAGACGAGACCCCAGCCGAAGTTCGACTCGGCCGAGGCGCCACCCGGGAAGTTCGCGCCGGTGAGGGCGTACCCCTCCGGCCGGGTCTGACCGACGGCCGCGCCGGGCAGGACGACGACGGCGCCCTCCCAGTCGTAGGTGACCTTCTCGTCCGGAACGCCGACGACCAGGGTGTCACCGCCATGGACGTTGACCAGCCGGGACAGGGTCCAGCCGAATCCGTCCTGCGACTCGTTCGCCCCGGGCACACCGGCCGAGTTCTGGTCGAGGTAGATCGAGCCGGCCGCGACCGGACCGGCGGTGGTGCTGTAGAGCACGTTGATCGCGCCGGTGGCCTGGGCCGTGCCGGCGGTCTCGCCACGGACGCCGATCGCCAGGTCACGCTTACCGTCGCGGTTGAAGTCGACGAGCGCCAGCGCCGTCCCGAAGTAGTCGCCGCTCTCCGAGGTGCCGGGAATGGCGGCGTCGTCCTGGCTGAACATGGCGCCCGGCACCAGGCCGGAGGCGCCCCCGTGGAAGACATGCACCGCGCCGGCGGCCGCCTTCGTGCCGATCCACTCCTGGGGAGCGGAGACGATCAGCTCGTCCCGGCCGTCGCCACCGGTGTCGCCGGTGGTCAGGACGTAACCGAACAGGTCCTCCTTCTCGACGGCGCCGGGCACACCGGGCGAGTCCTGGTCCCACCAGACCGAACCGGTGGTCGACACGCCGGCCGCAGTGCCCGGGAAGACCACGATGCCACCCGCGTCCCGGTTGCCGCCGAGCGCCTCGTTCGGCGCTCCGGCCACCAGCTCGTCCCGGCCGTCGCCGTCGAAGTCACCGGCGGCCACCGACCAGCCGAAGGTGTCGCCCGGCTCGGCCGCTCCGGGCACGCCGGGGCTGTCCTGATCGATCCACTGGCTGCCGGTGCCGCTGATGCCGGCGTCCGAGCCGTAGAGGACACCGACCGCGCCCCGCTGGCCGTCGGTCCACGGGGCGCCGGCCGCGATGTCGTCGAAGCCGTCGCCGTTGAAGTCACCGGCGGCCAGGTCGTAGCTGATTCCCGACTCGTACGCGCCGTCCGGCTGGATCGCGGTCCGGTCGAACCCGATCGCCCGGTCCTTGGTCAGACCCCACTGGCTGCCGTAGAGCAGCAGGAACTTGCTGCCCGAGGCGGCGCTGACGGCGAGGTCGGCGTAGCAGTCCCCGTCGAAGTAGCCGCTCGCCAGCGCCTCCCCGAGACGCATGCTCCCGTTGAAGCCCTCACCGACGCTGGTGGGATGCCCGGTGAAGGTCACCGGGCCGAGCGAGCCCTTGCCGACCCCGGCTGCCGACCCGTAGGCGACGTTGACCGCGCCCTGCCACGGAACGTCCTGGATCGGCTCGTACCGGTTGTGGGCGCCGACGGCGAGATCGCCGAACCCGTCACCGTTGAAGTCACTCGGCACCCGTGCGCAGGCGGCCGAGGCCGGTGTGGCGGCCGGAACCACCAGAAGCGGCGCGGCCAGCAGAGCGACAAACAATCGACGCATCGACATTTTCCTTTCCCCGTTGTACGCGAGACGATACCCGACGTGTAGGACGGCTCCGTAGCGTCGTAACGGGAGCCACGCCCGATCCTGGCCGGTGCCGCGCGCGGGATCTTTCACCCCACTACTGTGAGATCGTGCGTGTACGGGTGGAACAGACTCCGCTGCCGGGTATCGGCGTCCGCCATGACCTGGTGACCTCGTCGGGTCGGACGGTCGGGGTGGTGTCCCATCGCAACGGCCGCCGCGACCTGGTGCTGTACGACGTGGACGATCCGGACTCCAGCCTGGCCTCCATCCCGCTGACCGACGACGAGGCCGAGGCCCTGGCCGACGTGCTCGGCGCCTCACTGATGCTGGGACAGCTCGCCGGGCTCCGGCAGCAGGCGGCCGGGTTGCTGACCGAGCAGATCGCATTGCCGGCCGGCTCCCGGTTCGTGGGCCGGCGGCTGGGTGACACCCAGGCCCGCAGCCGCACCACCTCCTCCATCGTGGCGGTGCTGCGCGACCGGGAGGTGATCGCCTCACCCGGTCCGGAGTTCCGTTTCGAGGCGAATGACGTGGTGGTGGCGGTCGGCACCCGCCAGGGCCTGGACGGCGTGACCGCCATCCTGGCCGGCGACGACGACTGAACGCCGTGCAACACCACACGACGATCCTGCTCATCGAGATCGGCGCGCTCCTGTTCGGCCTCGGCATGCTCGGTCGTCTGGGGCGTCGTTTCGGCCTCTCCCCGATCCCGCTCTATCTGCTGGCCGGCCTGGCGTTCGGTCAGGGCGGGCTGATCCCGCTCTCGGCCAGCGAGGAGTTCATCGCGATCGGCGCCCAGATCGGCGTGATCCTGCTGCTGGTGATGCTGGGCCTGGAGTACTCCGCCGACGAGCTGGTCGGCAACCTGCGCTCGGCGGCCCCGGCCGGGCTGATCGACATGCTGCTCAACGCCCTGCCGGGGGCGGCGTTCGCGCTGCTTCTCGGCTGGGACTGGAAGGCCGCGCTGGTGCTGGCCGGCATCACCTGGGTGTCGTCGTCCGGCGTGATCGCGAAGGTGCTCGGCGACCTGGGCCGGGTCGGCAACCGGGAGACCCCGGTGATCCTCTCGGTGCTGGTCATCGAGGACCTGGCGATGGCCTTCTACCTGCCGCTGGTGACCGCGGTGCTGGCCGGTCTGGGTCTGGCCAGCGGGCTGAGCACGCTGAGCGTCGCGGTGGTCACG
This sequence comes from Actinoplanes sp. G11-F43, assembly GCF_050589265.1. Taxonomy (NCBI): domain Bacteria; kingdom Bacillati; phylum Actinomycetota; class Actinomycetes; order Micromonosporales; family Micromonosporaceae; genus Actinoplanes; species Actinoplanes sp. G11-F43. Next base: position 118,672 of record NZ_JBNZCE010000001.1, on the reverse strand, counting down.
GTGGTCGCGGTGCTGGTGGTGGCCATCCGGTACGGCGGGGAGATCAGCCGTTTCATGTCGGTGAAGGATCCGGAGGCGCTGCTGCTGAGCGTGCTCGGCCTGACCCTGTTCATCGCCGGTGTCGCCGGGGAGCTGAAGGTCTCCGAGGCGGTCGGGGCGTTCCTGGTCGGCATCGCCATCTCCGGCCCGGTCGCCCATCACGCCACCGAGATCCTGTCGCCGCTGCGCGACCTGTTCGCCGCGGTCTTCTTCGTCTTCTTCGGGCTCTCCACCAATCCCTCCGACATCCCGAAGGTGATCCTGCCCGCGCTCGGGCTGGCCGTGCTGACCATGTCCACCAAGGTGGTGACCGGCTATCTGGCGGCCCGGCGGGCGGGGATCGCGCTGCCCGGCCGGTGGCGGACCGGTCTGGCGCTGATGCCACGCGGCGAGTTCTCGGTGGTCATCGCCGGTCTCGCGGTGTCCTACGGGGTCGATCCGCGGCTGGCTCCACTGGCTGCCGCCTATGTGCTGATCACGGTGGTCACCGGCCCGCTCCTGGCCCGTTTGACCGACTACGCCTGGTTCAAGGAACTGCTGCGCAAGCGCATGGCGGCACAGCGGGCGGCACTGAAACCGGAGTGACCTGCGTCTCTTTGAGAAACGCCCTAAGTTACTGTCAGGTATCCGAATGTGAAGCCTTGACACTTCCGTCTCAGCTTGACGCACGCTACCGTTGCGCGGCGACGACTCTGAGTATTGGGACGTTCGGCACCATGGCCGGCGGGTAATGCCGGCCGTGAAGCGAACGGTTGAGTGAGGCGGCGGCGTGAGCGTGCGTGAAGCGACATTCCTCGGTTTCGGTAACCCTGTCGATCCACGGCCCGACGAGATTCAGGCCTGGGCATACAGCCCCGACACGGTGCCGTTGCACACCATGCCGAAAGACTGGGATCTGCTGATCTCCGGCGATGTGCTCGGCCCGACGCTGTTCGAACTGGCCATGGACCGGCAGTGCCCGGCCCGCCGGTTCGCGCAGCACTGCATGTACATCTACGCCGCGGACGGGGTGCGGCAGAACGCGAGCGGGCAGCGCAAGCGCCGGCTCAAGAAGTTCGTGGAGCGCGCGGAGGAGGTCGGCGACGAGCCGATGCAGATCTGGGCGCACAACTGCCGGGTGCTGATGACCCGGCCGGAGAGCTTCGACCACCACGACTGGATGGAGGGCGGCCTGGTGCGCTATCCGCGCCGACTGGGCCTGTTCAATCGCCGATGACTACTTAAAGTAGTCACGCGGTTACCACAAACGGTGACGGCGGCCCCTTCCGAGAGAGGGGCCGCCGTTTCTGTCATCTATCCGGGGAGCGCCGGGGACGCCAGACGACCAGAGCCGTCGACTGGGTCTCCTGCCGGACCAGATCGCGCCCCGAGTAGGGACTCATCGCCTCCAGCCGGGCGACCCGGTCGTACGCCGCCTGCAGTTCCTGCTCCAACTCGGCGACCCGGTGCTGGAGGTCGCCGACGAGCTGTTCCAGCCCGATGATGCGTTTGACCCCGGCCAGGTTGACGCCGTCCTCCTGGCTGAGCCGCTGCACCTCACGGAGCAATGCCACATCGCGCTCGCTGTACCGCCGACCGCCACCACCGGCCCGGCCGGGCTGCACCAGCCCGAGCCGGTCGTACTGCCGGAGGGTCTGCGGATGCATCCCGGCGAGCCGTGCGGCCACCGAGATGATCAAGACTTTCGCGTCGGAGGCCTGTTCTACCGAGATGCTGATCTCTTCATACATGTGCCACCTCCCGTGCGGGTCTAACCAGCCCGGCGCAGACGGGCGTCGAGCCGGTCCCGCGCGGGCGGCGGGGTGAGCTTGGCGAAACTCTCCAGCGCGTCCTTGGCCTCGCCGGACACCCCGGAGGGGATCTGCACCTCGACCGTGACGATCAGGTCGCCGGCCTGACCCTCTTTACGGACCACGCCCTTGCCCCGGGCCCGCAGTTTCCGGCCGCTCGGAGTGCCGGGTGGCACCCGCAGCGTGACCGGACCGTCCAGGGTGGGCACTTTCAGGTCGGTGCCGAGCACGGCCTCGGCGATGGAGATCGGCACGACCAGGGTGAGGTCGTCGCCGTTGCGGCCGAACAGGTCGTCGGGGCGCACCTTGACCTGCACATACAGGTCGCCGGCGGCACCGCCGCGATCGCCCGGCTCACCCCGGCCGCTGAGCCGGATCCGCTGCCCGTCGGCGACACCCGCCGGGAACCGGACGTTGATCGTGCGGGTCTTGGTGACCCCGCCGGAGCCACGGCACTCCGGGCACTTCTCGTCCACGATGCTGCCCGAGCCCTGACAGTCACGGCACGGCTCGGAGAAGCTGAACGACCCCTGATTGCTGGAGATCAGGCCGGTGCCGTGGCATTTCGTACAGGCCCGGGGGGTGGTGCCGGGTTTCGCCCCACTGCCCCGGCAGGTGTCACAGGCGCCGGGCGTCCGCAGGGTCAGCGGCAGGGTGGTGCCCTGGACCGCCTGGGTGAAGTCGAGGGTCACCTCGGTCTCCACGTCCCGGCCGCGCTGTGGCCCGCGCCGGGCCGGCCCGCCCTGTTGCTGGCCGCCGGAGAAGATCGAACTGAAGATGTCGGAGAAGCCGCTGCCGCCGAACCGCCGGTCGGCGCCCGCCTGCCCGCCCGCTCCGGAGAAACCGCCGAACAGGTCCGACGGGTCGAACTGGGTGCCGCCGGCACCGCCCCGGGCACCGCGCCGGAACGCGCCCGAGCCGAACAGCGAGCGCATCTCGTCGTACTCTTTGCGCTTCTTGTCGTCGGCGAGCACGTCGTACGCCTCGGAGGCCGCCTTGAACTTCTCTTCCGCTTCCTTGTTGTCTGGGTTGCGGTCGGGATGCAGATCGCGGGCGAGCTTCCGGTACGCCTTCTTGATCTCGTCGGGGGTGGCAGACCTGTTCACGCCGAGCACGGCGTAGAAGTCCTTCTCCAGCCAGTCCTTCGAGCTCATCTCAGTCCACCTCCTCGACTCGGCGACGTCCCGCCCGCCGGCGAACCGGCGGGCGGGACACAGTCACTGATTTCACTCCGGATCGGCGACCGCGACCAGCGCCGCGCGGAGCAACCGCTCGCCCAGCGTGTAGCCCCGGCGCATCACCTCGACACAGGTCGCCTCGGTGACGTCCGCGGACGTCAGATGCGCGACCGCCTCGTGCCGGTTCGGGTCGAAGGGGTCACCCTTCTCCCCGAACGCCACCAGACCCAACTTGCCGGTCACTGCGGTGAGCTGCTCGGCCACCGAGGCGAACGGGCCGACCAGGTCACCGTGCTCCCGGGCCCGGTCGATGTCGTCCAGAACCGGCAGCAGGTCGGTGAGGACCTTGCCGGTCGTCTGCTCGGCCGCCGCACCCCGGTCGCGGTCGACCCGCTTGCGGTAGTTGGCGTACTCCGCGGTGACGCGCTGAAGGTCGTGAGTCCGCTCGTCGAGCTCGCTCCGCAACGCCTCCAGCTCGGCACCGAGGCCGGGCTTGGGCTCTTCGGCCACCACGGCCGGGGTCTCGTCGTCCTCCTCGGGAGCCCGGTGCGCGCCGGCCGGCTTGGACTTCGCCGGCTTCTTCGCGGGCTCCTCGGCGGGGGTCTCCTCGGCCGTCACGTCGATGTCGCCCTGGATGACTTCCCGCTCGGCCGCCTGACCGTCGTTCTCGTCGTCCTTGGCACTCACTTCTTGTCGTCCTCCACGATCTCGGCGTCGACCACGTCGTCACCGCCGGCCGCCGGGCCGGTGGTGCCGGCGCCAGCGCCCGGAGCGGCGCCGGGAGCGCCACCCGCGGCGGCCTGCGGGGCCTCACCCTGGGAGTAGAGCAGCGAACCGGCCTCCTGGGAGACCTGGGACAGCCGCTCGTGGGCCGACTTGATCTTCTCGATGTCGGTGCCACCGAGGGCGCCACGCAGCTCGCCGAGCGCCTCGTTGATCTTGGTCTTGTTCTCCTCGGGGAGCTTGTCGCCGCTCTCCGCCAGGAACTTCTCGGTCTGCCACTGGAGCTGCTCGGCCAGGTTGCGGGCCTCGGCGTCCTCGCGGCGCTTCTTGTCGTCGTCCGCGTGCTCCTGAGCGTCGCGCATCATGCGCTCGATGTCGTCCTTCGGCAGCGCGGAGCCGCCGGTGATCGTCATCTTCTGCTCCTTGCCGGTGCCCAGGTCCTTGGCGGACACGTGCACGATGCCGTTCGCGTCGATGTCGAAGGAGACCTCGATCTGCGGAACGCCACGCGGGGCCGGCGCGATGCCGCTGAGCTCGAAGGTGCCGAGCTTCTTGTTGTTCGACGCCATCTCGCGCTCGCCCTGGTACACCTGGATCAGCACGGACGGCTGGTTGTCGTCAGCCGTGGTGTAGACCTCGGAGCGGTGCGCCGGGATGGTGGTGTTGCGCTCCACCAGCTTGTGCATGATGCCGCCCTTGGTCTCGATGCCCAGCGAGAGCGGGGTGACATCGAGCAGCAGGACGTCCTTGACCTCGCCCTTGAGCACGCCGGCCTGGAGCGCGGCGCCGACGGCGACGACCTCGTCCGGGTTGACGCCCTTGTTCGGCTCGCGGCCGATCAGGCTGTTGACCAGCTCGGTGACGGCGGGCATCCGGGTCGAGCCACCGACCAGGATGACGTGGTCGATGTCGGAGAGCTTGACGTCCGCGTCGCGGATCGCGGCCTCGAACGGGCCCTTGCAACGGTCCAGCAGGTCCTGCGTCATCCGCTGGAACTCGGCGCGGCTCAGCGTCGTGTCCAGATGCAGCGGGCCGTTGGCGCCGGCCGTGATGTACGGCAGGTTGATGCTGGTGGTGGTCGCCGCGGACAGCTCGATCTTGGCCTTCTCGGCGGCCTCGCGCAGACGCTGGAGGGCCATCTTGTCCTGCGAGAGGTCGATGCCGTGCTCGCCGCGGAAGGTCTTGACCAGGTGGTCGATGACCCGCTGGTCCCAGTCGTCGCCACCGAGCAGGTTGTCACCGGAGGTCGACTTGACCTCGATGACGCCCTCGCCGAGCTCCAGCAGCGAGACGTCGAAGGTGCCGCCGCCGAGGTCGAAGACCAGGACGGTCTGCTCCTTGGAGCCCTTGTCCAGGCCGTAGGCCAGCGCGGCCGCGGTGGGCTCGTTGACGATGCGCAGGACGTTCAGGCCGGCGATCTCACCGGCCTCCTTGGTGGCGGTGCGCTGCGCGTCGTTGAAATACGCCGGGACGGTGATGACCGCGTCGGTGATCTGCTCACCCAGGTAGGCCTCGGCGTCCCGCTTCAGCTTCATCAGCACACGCGCGGAGATCTCCTGCGGGGTGTACTGCTTGCCGTCGATGTCGATGGACCAGTTGGTGCCGATCTCCCGCTTGACCGAGCGGATGGTCCGGTCGGGGTTCGTCACCGCCTGACGCTTGGCGACCTCGCCCACCAGCACCTCGCCGTTGCGGGCGAAGGCGACGATCGACGGGGTCGTCCGTGAGCCCTCCGCATTGGCGATGACGGTGGGCTCGCCTCCTTCCAGAACGCTGACGCAGGAGTTCGTGGTGCCGAGGTCGATGCCGACCGCACGTGCCATGGTGTTCCTCGCTTCTCACCGCTTGGGTTCACTTGATTACAAAGGTTGAGTGGAACCGACTCAATGATGCCACGGTGACACGTACCGTCAAATCCAAGTTGAGTCCCTCGGGCGCAAGTCGGCGCGGGAACAGGGCACCGGCACATACCTGTCAGGTCACGGCATGCCGGGACCCGGTTGTCCTGGATGCATAGATCGTGCACGCTTGACCCGTGACGACGCACGGAGACGCGGTCGGTCCGTCGGCCCAATCCGCCGTCCCCGCCGTAACGAATGAGAAGCAGCAGGTGAAGGCGGCCATAGACCCATCAGATCGTACGGGCGGTGGCCGGGTCAGTCCGGCGAACCCGGAAGTCCCGCCCCAGCTGGGGCGCCTCGCGACCGGGCTCAGCCGGCTACGGGCGGCGCTCGGCGCTGCCGCGTACCCACTGGAGCTGCCGTCCGCGGACGAGGCCCGGCGGGTCGGCGAGGCCCTGTCCGCCCAGCTCGACGACTATCTCCTGCCCCGGCTGGCCCGGCTCGACGCACCACTGCTGGTGGTGGTCGGCGGATCCACCGGCGCGGGCAAGTCGACCCTGGTCAACAGCCTGGTGCAGACCCCGGTGAGCACCGCCGGGGTGCTCCGCCCGACCACCCGGTCCCCGGTCCTGGTGACCCACCCGGACGACGTGCAGTGGTTCGCGCCCGGCGGGATCCTGCCCGGTCTGACCCGCACCGGCCAGGCGAGCACCGCCTCGGACACCATCCAGGTGATCACCACCCCGACCATCGGCCCCGGCCTGGCCCTGCTGGACGCGCCGGACATCGACTCGGTGGTGGACCGCAACCGCAAACTCGCCGCGCAGCTGCTGGCCGCGGCCGATCTGTGGCTGTTCGTGACCACCGCCGCGCGGTACGCCGACGCCGTCCCCTGGGAGATGCTCACCACCGCCCGGCTGCGCGGCACCGTGGTCGCCCTGGTCCTGGACCGGGTGCCGACCGACGCGGCCGGGGAGATCGCCGCCCACCTGGGCGAGATGCTGACCGCCAACGAGCTGGGCTCGGCACCGCTGTTCGTGCTGCCGGAGACCACCCTGGACCAGCGCGGTCTGCTGCCGGACGCGGCGATCGGCCCGATGCGGGTCTGGTTCGCCCAGCTCGCCGAGGACGCCAACGCCCGCTTCACGGTGGTCCGGCAGACGTTGAACGGCGCACTGGCCGCGCTCACCCCGGCGGCGAACGGGCTGGCCGACGCGGTCGACGATCAGATTCGGACAGCACAGGCGCTGGACGAGCGGGTCGAGGCCGCCTACCGGACCGCCCGGCGGGTCACCGAGGACGGGCTGCGCGACGGCCGGCTGCTGCGCGGTGAGGTGATGGCCCGCTGGCAGGAGTTCGTCGGCACCGGTGACCTGGTGCGCGGGCTGGAGTCCCGGGTCGGGCACCTGCGGGACAAGTTGATCTCGGCGATCAGCGGCCGGCCCACACCCACCCAGAACCTTCGGGTCGCGATGGAGTCCCAGCTGGTCACGCTGATGCGCGGGGTCGCGGCGGACGCCGCCGAGCAGGCCTACGCCGCCTGGCAGGCGCACCCGGCCGGTGAGGCCCTGCTGGTCCCGGATCTGCAGCACGCCTCCGCCGATCTGCCGCAGCGCGCCGACCGGCTGGTCCGGGACTGGCAGCAGTGGGTCCTCGACCTGGTCCGCACCGAGGCCGGCGACAAGCGGTCGGTGGCCCGGGGCGCGGCCTACGCGGTGAACGGCGCCGGGCTGGCTGTCATGATCACGGTGTTCACCTCGACCGCCTTCATCCCGACCGGGCTGGAGGTGGCGGCCGGGGCGGGCAGCGCGGTCGCCGCGCAGAAGGTGCTGGAGGCGATCTTCGGGGATCAGGCCATCCGCGCGCTCGCCACCCGGGCCCGGGCCGAGCTGCTGACCCGGGTGGACGAACTGCTCGCCACCGAGGCCGCCCGGTTCACCGAGCGGACCGCGGCGGTACGCCTCGAGACGGCGCAGAGCACACTGCTGCGACAGGCCGCCGCCGAGGTGGAGAAAGCCAGAGAGGAACTAGCTTTGACCGGGTCGGGGTCATGAACGTGGCACAGAGGGTTCGCGACGACCAGATCGACACCGACGGCCTGACCCGCCGGATCGAGGCGCTGTCCCGGTTCCTGCGGGTGGTCGACCCGTACCTGCCGGACAGCGACCTGGTCACCGCGCACACCCTGGTGGAACGCGCCAGCGGCCGGCTGACGCTGTCCCTCGACCACACCGTGGTGGCACTCGCCGGCAGCACCGGCAGCGGCAAGTCGAGCCTGTTCAACGCGCTGGCCCGGTTCAAGCTGTCGCCGGTCGGGGTGCGCCGGCCGACCACCGGCACCGCGCACGCCGTCGTCTGGGGCCCGCTGGAACCGGCGAACCGGCTGCTCGACTGGGTCGGGGTGCTGCCCCGGCAGCGATTCGTCCGGGAGAGCGCGCTGGACGGCGACGACGAGGCGTCGATGCGCGGCCTGATCCTGCTCGACCTGCCCGACTTCGACTCCATCGAGCGCGGCCACCAGCTGGAGGTGGACCGGCTGCTCGGCCTGGTCGACCAGATCGTCTGGGTGGTCGACCCGCAGAAGTACGGCGACCGGGTCCTGCACCAGGCCTACCTCTCCCAGTTCGCCACCCACGCCGGCGTCACCATCGTGGTGCTGAACCAGGCCGACCGGCTCACCCCCGCCGACACCGAGCTGGTGGTCGCCGACCTGAACCGGCTGCTCGGCGAGGACGGGCTGGACGCCCCGGTGATCGCCTCCTCCGCGAAACAGCCCGGCATGCTCGGCGAACTGCGGTCCGCGCTGGAGAGCACGGTCGCCAACCGGCAGGCCGCGCTGCGCCGACTGGCCGCCGACCTGGACGCCGTCGGCGACGAGCTGGGCGCGCTGATCGGCCCGCCGGCCGCCGAGGACGAGGTGGACCGGACCACCGTGCGGCAGCTGTCCGACTCGCTGGCCGCGTCGGCCGGGGTGCCCGGGGTGGCGGACGCGACAGCCGGCGCCTACCGGCACCGGGCGTCGGCGGCCACCGGCTGGCCGCTGGTCCGCGGACTGCGCCGGCTCCGGCCCGACCCGCTGCGCAAACTGCACCTGACCGAGCCGGTCAAAACCGACTCGGTCTCCACCGACGTGGTTGCGCGGACCTCGGTGCCGGAGGCCGACGCCGCTCAGAAGTCCGCTGTCGGCCTCTCGGTCCGGGCCGTCGCGGACCGCGCCGCCGCGCCCCTGCCCGAGGTCTGGGCGCCGGCGCTGCACAGCGCCGCCCGGTCGAAGGCGGCCGATCTGCCGGACGCGCTGGACCGGGCGGTCGCGCAGACCGATCTCGGCCTGGAGAGGCCACCGGTGTGGTGGCGGGCCGTCGGAGTGATCCAGTGGCTGCTCCTGGCGGCGGCCGGCGCGGGGCTGATCTGGCTGATCCTCGGCTACGCCCTCGCCGCTCTCGGACTGCCGGAGATCGAGCGGGTCGACGTGGGATCCGTGCCGCTGCCGACCCTGCTGCTGCTCGCCGGACTCGCCGGTGGCCTGCTGCTCTGGCTGCTGCTGCGCCCGATCATCGAGGCCGGCGCCCGCCGGTCCCGCCGCCGGGCCGAACAACGGCTGCACGCGGCGGTCACCGAGGTCGGCCGGGCACACGTGGTCGCCCCGGTACGCGAGGTCCTCAGCGCGTACGCCCAGGCGAGGGAAGCGCTCGGCGTCGTGCGTTCGGAGTAGTTCATGTGGCGGCCGCGGGCGTAGGCTCGCGGCATGCCCGCTCCCCGGACCGCGTACGACGCCGTGTTGCACGCGGCCCGCGACGTCACCAAGCTGGGCTGCGCGCTCGATGCCGAGATGCTCGGCACCGCGCTGCTCGGCAGCGTCTACTCGGTCGCCGAGGAGGATCGGGCCGGCGCGGTGCGTGACTTCGTGGGGCGCTTCCTGACCGCGACCGCCAAACCGGACAGCACCGCCGCGGCCACCATCCGCGAGGTCTTCGCCGCCCTGGTCCCGGATGCCGACGGCGCCGCCCTGATCACCCACGACGCCAAGACACCGGCGTGGGCGACCCAGCTCGGCCGGGTCCGCCCCACCGGCTGCTGGGCGTACGGGGATGTGTATGGCGATCAGACCTCCTACCTGGTCACCTTCGCCTACGAGGACAGCACCGACGGCGGGCCGGAGCACGCCGTGGTGGCCCTGGTCGACCACAACATCGGCATCACCAAGGACGTCTTCGTCGCCATCGGGGCCGGCACCCTGCTGTCCCAGGTCCGGCAGATCTGCGCGGACGACGAGCTGACCTGGTTCCGCAGCGAGGACCCGGGCCGGCTGCGCGACGAGGTGGGCCGGCACCTGCGGGTCACCGACGAGCTGGGCGACCTGCCCGCGGACGGCTCGCTGGCCACCGACCGAGCGCTGGCCGCGGCCCGGATCGCGCTGCTGCCGGCCGACGTCACGCCGCCGCTCACCGAGCCGGCCGGGCCGTCCGGCGGCGACCTGCTGCGCGACTTCCTGACCTCGGCCGAGGCCAGCCGGTTCGAGCTGCCGGCCGGGCCCGCGACGTCACCGGACACCGCGTCGATGGACTTCTGCCTGAGCCTGGTGCTCGACCACGCGGACAGCCTGCCGGACGGTGACCCGCTGCGCTGGAGCCCGGCGGTGGCCGGCCTGTTCCTGCTCGACTGGGTGCACCGGCGGGCGGTGCTGGACCTCGACGACGCGGCCATGATGCCCCGGGTGGTGCGGGCCTGGTCGTCCTACTCGGCCCGCCGCCGCGCCCTGCCCGCCGCCGCGGTCGAGGAGATCGAGACCGCGATGGAGGAGCTGATCCCGGAGTTCGCCCGGCTCTACACCACCGGGGAGCGCCGCAGCCCGGCCACCGCGGCGGTGGCCCAGCTGATCTCCGAGGGCGTCGACCCCAACGACAGCGCCGCCATCGACGCCTGGCTGGAGGCCAACCGCGACGAGTGAGCGGCGGTTGCCGCTCAGCGGCGGTTGATGTGGTGTTCCTCGGTCGATTCGGCATGGTGCCGGCCGACCCGGGAGCTGCGCTCGCGCTCGCGGGAGGACCCCTCCGGGTGGTTGGTGTTCTCCGCCCGGTGCAGTCCCCGGTAAGGACGGTTGTGCAGCCGGTTCTCCTCCGAGTTGGCGTCGGCGAGCAGTCGGCGGACCACGTTCAGATCGCCGCCGTAACTCTGTTCGAGAACCCGGGACGAGCGGATGTTGTACGGACGTTCGGTCACGGCAGACCTCCGGCTGGGTCGGGACCGGTCGGTGGACCGGCGCTCGCGGACGATGGGACGGTCGGGGGTGGTCGCCTTCACGCAGGGACGTCTCCGGGGCGGTTCCGAAGGCTCGTTCCCATGCTGATCGGAATCGGTCCCGTGCCCCTGTCGATGATCAGAATCCGGATGATCGGAATCCGGATGATCGGAATGATCCGGATCGCTGTTTCGGCCGGGCTCGTCAGGAACCTTGGGCAGGTTCGGGACGGTCGGGAAGTCGTCCGGGAACACCGGCTCCGGCAGTCGCTTCTCCTCCGGCACTGCCGGCAGGTCCGGCACGTCAGGCATCCGGGACGGCAGCACCGGATCGGCCCGCGGAGCCGCCCGCGGCCGATCCTGCCGATCCTGCCGATCCCGCTGGTCCCGCTGGTCCCGCTGGTCCCGCTGGTCCCGCTGGTCCCGCCTATCCTGCCGAGGTCGCTCCGGCCGGTTCGGGCGGTCGGACGACACCCGTGGCGGAGAGTCCCCGGAGGACGGACCACCGCCGGAGGACGGACCACCGCCGGAGGACGGACCACCGCCGGATGAGGGTGCGCCGCCGGAGTCGGAGGACGGCGAATCCCCCGAACCGGCGGGCGGAGCGTCATCAGAGCCGGACGGCGAGGCGTCCCCGGATCCGGCGGCGGGCGGGGAGTCGCCCGAACCGGCGGGCGGGGAGTCAGCGGGCGGGACGGCGCCGATCGTGGGTGGAGCGATTCCGGCCGGCGGCACTCCCGGTGGACGTTCCGAGGAGGCTGGAGCCGAGGGGGTCGGCGGTGGGGACGGTGCGCTGCTCCCGTCGTACCCAAGCGGGGGTTGATCCTGCGACGACGGGCCGGGAGGTCCGAAGAAACCCGGTGGGACCGCCGACCGGGTCGGTGTCGGCAGCACCGGCCCGGTGGCGGGCGGCGGCAGGAACGGCACGTCCATCGCCCCGGAGTGGTTCTGCCCGGCGATCTCCCGCGACCCGGCGGTGATCACCGCGAGGGTGGGCACCGAGGCGAGCCCGACGAGGAGCGCCACCATCAGCACGTATCGCCTGGTCGGTCCGGAGAACCCGAGGTCCTCGCGGTACACCCCGTTCCGGCGCTTGCGCAGCACTTTGGGCGGCGGCGCGAAGTCGTCGTCGGGCAGGTGCGGCACGTGCGGGTCCCCCTGGCGAAAAAGATCAACTTGGATCCGTCCCGGTCACTGGGGATGAACGAGGCATGGTTCGTTCAGCAGCGGCGCGAAGGGGGCGTTCGTACCATAGGGACCTTCAAAAGCCCTTAAATCGGACAAATACTGATGGCGATGCGTGGACAGAAAAACTGCGCGCGGCCTGTGATCACGCTCACTCTCTCTGTCAGGATGGGATCGACGGCACCGGCATCCACGAGGTGCCGGACGACGCCGCGCAATCGGGCCCCACCCGGGCCCCGGCGCGGCTTTTCCAGAGATCAGCCACGTGATCGGGCAACCCCCGCCGCGGGCGCGAGAGGAAACAGGAGACACGGATGGCGAAAGGCGAGAGCGTGGCCGGCACCGACATACCGGCCGGCGGCTTCGTCCAGTTGCTGACCCCCGACGGTGATCGCGTCGAGAGCGTGACGACCGCCGACGGGACGACGTACACCGTCGACTTCACCGACGACGAATACCGCGGGCTCTACCGGGACCTGGTCACCGTCCGCCGCCTCGACACCGAGGCGGTCGCCCTGCAGCGACAGGGCGAGCTGGGCATCTGGGCCAGCCTGCTGGGCCAGGAGGCGGCACAGGTCGGCTCCGGGCGGGCGTTGCGGCCGCAGGACATGGCGTTCCCCACCTACCGCGAGCACGGTGTCCTCTACTGCCGCGGGATCGACCCGATCATGCCGTTCGGCCTGTTCCGCGGTGTCGACCAGGGCGGCTGGGACCCCAACGAGTTCCGCTTCAACGAGTACACGATCGTGATCGGCTCGCAGACCCTGCACGCCACCGGCTACGCCATGGGCGTGACCATGGACGGCAGGACCGGCTCCCTCGACGGCGAAGCGGTGATCGCCTACTTCGGCGACGGCGCGACCAGCCAGGGCGAGGTCAACGAGGCGTTCGTCTGGTCCGGCGTCTTCAACGCCCCGATCGTCTTCTTCTGCCAGAACAACCAGTACGCCATCTCCGAGCCTTTGGAGCGCCAGACCCGGGTCCCGCTCTACCGGCGGGCCGGCGGGTACGGCTTCCCCGGCATCCGGGTCGACGGCAACGACGTGCTGGCCAGCTACGCGGTCACCCGGCAGGCGCTGGACAACGCGCGCACCGGCCAGGGCCCGACGCTGATCGAGGCCTACACCTACCGGATGGGGGCGCACACCAGCTCCGACGATCCGACCCGTTACCGGATCGCCAGCGAGGTCGAGTCGTGGAAGGTCAAGGACCCGATCAGCCGGCTCAAGGCCTTCCTCAGCAAACAGAAGATCGCCAAGAAGGACTTCTTCGCCGAGGTCGACGACCAGGCCACCACCCTGGCACTCGATCTGCGCGAACGGGTGCTGGCGATGCCCGACCCGCAACCGGTCACCCTCTTCGACAACGTGTATCCGAACGGCTCGCCCGAGCTCGACGCGCAGCGTGCCGCGTTCACCGAGTACCAGGCCTCCTTCGAGGGGAGCGGGCACTGATGATCACCCTGGGCAAGGCACTCAACCACGGACTGCGCCGCGCGCTGGAGGACGACCCCAAGGTCGTGATCATGGGAGAGGACGTCGGCAAGCTCGGCGGCGTCTTCCGGATCACCGACGGCCTGCAGAAGGACTTCGGCGAGGACCGGGTGATCGACACGCCACTGGCCGAGGCCGGCATCGTCGGCACCGCGGTCGGGCTGGCGATCCGCGGATACCGGCCGGTCTGCGAGATCCAGTTCGACGGGTTCGTCTTTCCGGCGTACAACCAGATCGTCTCCCAGGTCGCGAAGATGCATTACCGCTCCAAGGGCAAGGTGCGGCTGCCGATCGTCATCCGCATCCCGTTCGGCGGGGGCATCGGGGCGGTCGAGCACCACTCCGAGTCGCCCGAGGCCTACTTCGCGCACACCCCCGGTCTCAAGGTGGTCACCTGCTCCAACCCGGCCGACGCGTACACGATGATCCAGCAGGCGATCCGCTCGGACGATCCGGTGATCTTCTTCGAGCCGAAGCGGCGGTACTGGGAGAAGGGTGAGGTCGACCTCTCTTCTGCCGAGTCCTCCGTCCCGCTGCACTCGGCGCGGACCGTTCGCGCCGGGACGGCCGCCACCCTGCTCGCCTACGGGCCGATGGTCCGGGTCGCGCTGGACGCCGCCACCGCGGCCGCCGAGGACGGGCGCGAACTGGAGGTCATCGACCTGCGCTCGCTCTCCCCGATCGACTATCCGGTGATCTTCGAGTCGGTCCGGCGGACCGGCCGCGCGGTCGTCGTGCACGAGGCGCCCGGCAACGTGGGCCTCGGCGCCGAGATCGCCGCCCGGATCACCGAGGAGTGCTTCTACTCCCTGGAGGCTCCGGTGCTGCGGGTGACCGGGTACGACACCCCGTACCCGGCGGCCCGGATGGAAGAGGAGTATCTGCCCGACCTGGACCGGGTGCTGGACGCCGTCGACCGCTCGTTCGGCTGGTGACGCCGATGTCCGGCATCAAGGAGTTCAACCTGCCCGACCTCGGTGAGGGGCTGACCGAGGGCGAGATCCTGACCTGGCTGGTCAAGGTCGGCGACACCATCGAGCTGAACCAGCCGATCGTCGAGGTGGAGACGGCCAAGGCCGCCGTCGAGATCCCCGCCAAATGGGGTGGAGTGGTCACCCGGATCTTCCACGAGGCGGGGACGGTGTGCGAGGTCGGCAAGCCGATCATCGCCATCGACACCGACCCGACCGGATCCTCTTCTCGCTCCGAAAAGGCCGGGGCAGATTCTCCCTCCGAAAAGGCCGGGGCAGAAGAGGCCGGGGCCGGTCTGATCGGCGGACCGGCGCCGGGCGGGCGCACCGCGGTCCTCGTCGGTTACGGTCCGCGCACCACGAGCGCGAAAAGACGACCCCGCGCCGGTACGGCTACCGCCCCGGTCGCCACCCCGGCCCCCGCGCCGGCACCCGAACCCGTCGCGCCGGTCGTGACCGGGCCGGTGCTGGCCAAACCACCGGTACGCAAGCTCGCCCGGGACCTCGGTGTCGACCTCACCACCGTCGGCGGGACCGGGCCGATGGGGTCGGTCACCCGGGAGGACGTGCATCGGGCGGCTGCTCCGGGCGTACCGGCAAGCGGTCCGGAAGTCTTCGAAGCCGGCCCTCGTGAACAGCGCGTCCCGGTCAAGGGGGTGCGGAAGCTGACCGCGGAGAACATGGTGGCGTCGGCGTTCACCGCGCCGCATGTCACCGAGTTCCTGACGGTCGACGTGACCCGGTCGATGAAGGCGCTGGCGAAGCTGAAGGTACGGCCCGAGTTCGCCGGCACGAAGATCTCGCCGCTGCTGATGGTGGCGAAGGCGGTGCTGCTCGCGGCGGCCCGGCACCCGATGGTCAACTCGACATGGGCCGGCGACGCCATCGTGGTCAAGGAGTACGTGAACCTCGGCATCGCCGCCGCCACCGAGCGCGGGCTGATCGTCCCGAACATCAAGGACGCCGGCCGGCTCGGTCTCCGGGAACTCGCCGAGGCCCTGAACACCCTGGTCACCGTCGCCAAGTCGGGGAAGACCCAGCCGTCGGACATGACCGGCGGCACGCTCTCGATCACCAACGTGGGCGTGTTCGGTATCGACACCGGCACGCCGATCCTGCCGCCGGGTGAGTCGGCGATCCTGGCGTTCGGTGCGATCCGCCCGACGCCGTGGGTGTTCAAGGGCCGGATCCGGATCCGTCAGGTCACCACCCTGGGGCTCTCCTTCGACCATCGGATCATCGACGGTGAGCTGGGCTCCCGGTTCCTGCGGGACATCGGCGCGTTCCTGGAGGACCCGGAGGTGGCAATCCTGAGCTGGACCTAAGGTCGTTCGGTCACATCGGCACGTGACCTACGATCCTTAAGCACATGACCCAGCTCACCCCCTAAATCGGTGGCCGCGTCCCGTTGGACCGCGCATAATGGAGTCATCAACGGGACGCGCGCCGAGGGGACCCGCCACAAGCGGCCGGGCGACGCTCGTCAAAGCGACACCGGTCACCGCCGGAGGAATGAGCACGTCATGAGCACCGCCCGCACCATGATCGACCGCTTCCGTCAGCGTCGGACCATGAGCCGTCAGAACCGCGCGATCGACCGCGCGATCGCCGGCGCTCCCACGCAGGCGATGCGCGACGAGATCGCCATCATCGCCCAGCGCCGCTGGCTCTCCTGAGCCTCTTCCGCTCTCACCTCTCGAAACGGCCCGCCCGGGTGACCCG
Source organism: Actinoplanes sp. G11-F43 (assembly GCF_050589265.1). Classification (NCBI taxonomy): domain Bacteria; kingdom Bacillati; phylum Actinomycetota; class Actinomycetes; order Micromonosporales; family Micromonosporaceae; genus Actinoplanes; species Actinoplanes sp. G11-F43. The sequence continues at coordinate 102,492 of NZ_JBNZCE010000001.1, read as the reverse complement.
GGCGGGCCGTTTCGTGTCAAATCACACCCCGGAAGATCACGCCACGGTCCCTCCGGGGCGTACACCGGGATTCCTCCCGCAGCGAGCGCCCGGTACCGTGGGCACGGTCCCCGAACCGGCACGGCCGGTCGGTACGGGAGATCGGGGCCATCGGCGGCGACACCGCCTCGGCCCCGGCACGGCCAAGGCCGGAAAGCTGGCACGGCCCTCGGCGGAAGGTCGCCGCTAGGGCCGCGTCCGTGCAAAGCTGGCACGGCCGCATCGATGAGGAGGCGCATATGACGTCCGAGGGGCACCACGCCGGGCAGCCGGCCGAGGCCACGTCGGGCGGACCCACGTCGGGCGGATTCCCGCACGATCCCGAGGGTCAGCGGCCCGACCAGCGCTCCGCCGGCCGGGCATCGGCTCCGCCTCCCACCGAGGGTTTCCCCAGCTCCTACGGGCCACCACCGGCCAGCGCCCCCGGCGGGGGTTCGCCGTTCGTGGTCCCCACCGTCTCCTCCTTCGGCGCCGGGCCCAACCCCGCCGGCGGCGGCACCTCCTACGGCTCGGCCCGCGTGCCCCAGCCGGAGAGTGACCTGCCGCAGCGTGGGGGCGCGTCGCCGTATGGGTCGGTGACCCCCGAGGCCGCCTCGCCCTACGGCACGGTCTCGCCGGCACCGGGGCAGACCGGCAACCCATCGCCGCCGTTCGGGTCGGCGCCCACTTCCGCCTGGGCCCCCGCCGGCGCCGACTCCGCCTTCCCGCCGCCCGCCGGCGACCCGGCCGCGCCCGCTTCCTCCTTCCCGGCGCCCGGCTCTGCTTCCGGCTCCGCTTTCCCGGCGCCCGACTCCGCATCAGCCGGTTCCGCGGATGCGGCCGGTCAGCAGCCGGCGCCGTTCGGGGCCGCGGGCTTCCCGCCGCCCGCCCGGTCGCCGCAGGCCGCCGCGCCGGCCCAGCCGCCCACCCCGGACGGCTTCACCCCCAAGGTCACCGCCAGTGGCCTGCCCACCCGCAAACCCGGTGCCACCGCGCCCGAGGACGGCGGCCTGGGCCGGTCCTTCTCCGCGTTCGGTGACCAGCCGGTGCGGGTGCCCGGCGCCAGCCTCAACGACCTGCCAGAGGGCTCCGGTCAGAGCGGCTTCACCGCCGGCCCGGCACAGAACAGCTGGATGCGTGAGGCCGCCCGGCCCGCCGAGTCCTCGGCCGAGTCGGGCACCCAGCGCCCGGCTGCCGACTCCTTCCCGTCCCGGCGTGGCGACGGCGGCGGATTCCCGCTGCGCGCCCCCGCCGGGCCGGGCACCGATCCGTCCGGTGCCCCCGCAGCCGCCGGGTCCGGCGCCCAGCCAGGCCTGGATCTGCCGGTCCGCAGCCAGCAGCCGTTCGGTTCGGCCCCCGCCGCGGGCGCCGCCGGTTCCGGGTTCGGTGCCGACTCCGGTGCTGGTTTCGGTGCCGGCTCCGACTCCGGGTTCGCCGGTGGTTCCGGCTCCGGGTTCGGCTCGGGCTTCGGTGCCACCTCCACGTCCGGCTCCGCCGCGCCTTCCGCTGGCTCCGGTGCGGCCGGTTCCGCCGCGCCCTCCGCCTCTCCGGAGCAGCCGCCCGCGACCGCCGCCGGTTACCCGCAGCGGGTGCCCGGCGCGGCCCTGGCCTCTGGCGGCAGCCTGTCGTCCAATGCGCCGGCGCCGGCCGACCCGCAGCCCGGTGGGTCGCCGTTCGGCCCGGCCGGTGGCTCCGCGAGTGTCCCGTCGTTCGGTGGTTCGGCCTCGGTCAGCGGCGCCCCAGGCTCCTCCTTCGGCGGCTCGGCCTCGGTCAGTGCTGCTCCGGGCTCCTCCTTCGGCGGTTCCGCCTCGGTCAGCGGTGCTCCGGGCTCGTCGTTCGGTGACTCCGCCGGGCAGTACGGCACGCCCGCCGGTTCCGTCCCGTCCGGTGACGGCGACTCGCCGTTCGGCACCACGCCGGGCAACGGGACCTTCGGCACCGCCCCGGCCAGTGGCGCCGCGGGCTCGTCCTTCGGCACCGCGCCCGCCGCCCCCTCTTTCGGGAACCCTCCGGCCAACGGCGCTTCGTCCTCGTTCGGGACCGCACCGGCCAGCGGCGCGGCGGGCTCCTCGCCCTACGGCAGCCCGGCTGGATCGGCGCCGGCCGGTGGCGACGCCTCTCCGTTCGGCTCCGGCGGCACGTCTCCGGTCAGCGCCGCGGGCGCGTCCCCGGTCAGTGGTGGCGCCGGTTCCTACGGCAGCCCGGCGGGTTCGTCGCCGTTCGGTGGTCCGGACTCGTTCGGTGCCGACGGCCAGGGCGACCAGCAGGGCTCGTCGGTGCCGCAGCCGCGCGAGCCGGGCGCCAAGCCGGTGGTCGGTTCGGCCCGGCCGGTCACGGCCAGCGCCTCGGTTCCCGGCCGGGTCAGCCCGTCCGAGGCCGCCGAGATGCCGCCGCCCGCCGCGGCCGCGCCGCAGGCCCGTGTCTACGGCCGCCCGGCCGCGACGACTCCCGCCGACGACTCGGAGGGCGATTCGGCGGGTTCGTCCCGGTCCGACGAGGGCCCGTCCGGCGGTTTCCCGGCCCCGTTCGGTGGCCAGCAGAGTGACGGCCCGGGTGGTCTGCCGCAGCGTGGTTCGGCCACGGTCGGTGGTTCCGCTTCGGTCGGCGGCTCGGCCTCGGCCGGTGGCTTCGGCTCGCCGCAGGGCGACAACGGGTTCGGCGCGCCGAACGACGGCCCGTCGGGCGGCTTCGGCACCCCGCAGAACGACGGCGGATTCGGCGCCGGACAGAACGACAGCGGTTTCGGCACCCCGCAGAACGACGGCGGGTTCGGTTCTCCGCAGAACGACGGGGGTTTCGGTCTACCGCAGCGTGGTGGCACCTTCGGCGCCCCGCAGGGCGAGAGCCCGTCCGGCGGTTTCGGCCAGCCCCAGCACGGTGACGCTCAGCCCGGTGGCTTCGGCCAGCGCGGCGAGGAGCCGTCCGGCGGCTTCGGCGCCCCGCAGGACGGTGGCTTCGGCGCTCCCCAGAACGGTGGCTTCGGCGCTCCGCAGGACAACAGCTTCGGCGCCCCCCAGGACAACGGCTTCGGCGCTCCGCAGGGTGGCGGCTTCGGTGGCCCGCAGAACGATTTCGGTGGCCCGCAGGAGGGCGGCTTCGGTCTGCCGCAGCGGAACACCGACGGCCGGGACCAGGGCACCGCGGCCTTCCCGGTGCCGGACGACGAGCCGCAGTCGGGTGGTTTCCCGGCGGCTCCCGGTTTCGGTGGCACCGCCGGGGTGGCCCCGCAGTCTCCGGCCCGGGCGACCGCCCGCGCGTCGGCGAGTGCCCGGGTGTCCCCGCCGGACGCGCCGGGTGCCGGTTCGCCGTTCGCGATGCCGGGTTCGCCGCAGTTCCCGGCGCCGGACGCGGGTGCCGGGCAGTTCCCCGGTTCCGGTGCGGCGATGCCCGGTTCTCCGCAGTTCCCGGCTTCGACGCCGCCGTTCGGTGAGGCCACGTCGGCGTTCGGGGGTGCTCCGTTCGGTTCGCCGGCCGGCCCGCCGTTCGACGCCGGCCGGGGTGCCGCCACCGAGCAGTTCAGCGAGCACACCACTGACGTGTCCGGCCGCGGTGATTCGCCGTACGTCCCGGCGCCCGCGCTGTCCCCGATGCCGGGTGAGCAGCCCGGCGGGGTGTACCCGAACAGCCCGGCGGCTCGGGCCACGGTGACGCCGCCCGGCCCGGAGGACACCACGAGCTGGCCCGGCCCGGGTGACGAGCAGGGCAAGTTCGACCAGTTCAAGGCGGACACCCCGGCTACGCCTCCGCCGTCGGCGAAGACGAACATACGGACGGTGCCGGTGGCCTTGGCCGTGGTGCTGGGTGCCGGTGTCCTGCTGGCGGTGGTGTTCGGTCTGGTGTTCCTGATCTCCTCGGGTGGTGACGAGGAGTTCAAGGTGGCCCAGGGCGACTGCGTGAAGCGCAGCGGCAGCACTCCGGTGGTGGCGAAGTGCACCGATCCGGACACTTTCCAGGTGACGAACATCGTGTCGGCGAAGGACCAGTGCGGGGACGCCACCCAGCCGTACATCGTCGTCCCGAAGGACAGCGGTGACCAGGTGCTCTGCCTGAAGAAGAACGGCTGACCGCATGTGACGGTGAACCAGGCCTCGCTCGCTGGAGTGAGGCCTGGTTCGTATTCGCGGGTAGGGCACGATGGCGGAATGGAATTTCGCGTGCGTGCGCCCGAACTCAAGGGTCGCGGTTGGCTGAACACCGGCGGTAAAGCCCTCACCTTGGCTGATCTGCGCGGAAAAATCCTAATATTGGATTTCTGGACGTTCTGCTGCATTAATTGCCTGCATGTCCTGGACGAGCTTCGTCCGCTGGAGGAGAAGTACGGCGACGCGCTCGTCGTGATCGGCGTGCATTCGCCGAAGTTCGAGCACGAGCGGGATCCGAAGGCGCTGGCCGCGGCGGTGGAGCGGTACGGCGTGCACCACCCGGTGGTGGACGACGGTGACATGCACCTCTGGCAGCAGTACGCCGCGAAGGCCTGGCCGACGCTGGCCGTGGTCGATCCGGAGGGCTACCTGGTCTCGTCGATGGCGGGTGAGGGGCATGCCGAGGGTCTGTCCCGGCTGATCGACGAGTTGATCGTCAAGCACGAGGCGAAGGGCACCCTGCACCGCGGTGACGGGCCGTATGTGGCGCCGCCCGCCGCGGAGGGTCTGCTGCACTTCCCGGGCAAGGCGATCGAGCTGGCGAACGGCAATCTGCTGGTCTCCGATTCGGCCCGGCATGCGGTGGTGGAGCTGTCGGCGGACGGGGAGACGCTGGTCCGGCGGTTCGGCGGGCCGGAGCGGGGTGAGCCGTTCAGTGAGCCGCAGGGTCTGGTGCTGTTGCCGCCGGCGGTGGCGTCGACGGCCGGCTACGACGTGGTGGTGGCCGACACGGTCCATCACCAGCTGCGCGGGATCAACCTGTCCACCGGGGAGATCACGCTGGTGGCGGGGTCGGGACGGCCGTGGCGGTCGACGGTCGACGATCACGTGCACGACGCCTTGGCCGCGGATCTGTCGTCGCCGTGGGACGTGGCGTGGTTCGACGGCCGGGTGATCGTCGCGATGGCCGGTATCCACCAGCTGTGGTGGTTCGATCCGATCAAGCGGACGGTGGGGGTCTACGCCGGTACTACGGTGGAGGCGCTGCGGGACGGCCCGATCCCGGACGTGTGGATGGCCCAGCCGTCGGGACTGTCGGTGAGCGCTGATCAGAAACGGCTGTGGATCGCGGACAGCGAGACGTCGGCGCTGCGGTATGTCGAGGACGGCGTGATGCACACCGCGGTCGGCCAAGGCCTGTTCGACTTCGGTCACGTGGACGGCCCCGCTGCCGAGGCGCTGTTTCAGCACCCGCTGGGGGTGACTGCGCTGGCCGACGGGTCGGTGCTGGTGGCGGACACGTACAACGGCGCGGTCCGTCGTTTTGATCCGGTGTCCGGCGAGGTGTCCACTGTCGATTCCGGTCTGGCTGAGCCGAGTGATGTGCTGGTCGCCGGGGATCGGGTGATCGTGGTGGAGTCGGCCGCGCACCGGCTGACCCGGCTGGCTCCGGGGGTGGTGAAGACGGTGTCCGGGGAGCGGCACCGGACCGAGCGCCCGCCGTCGCACCTGGCGCCGGGTGAGGTCACCCTGGACGTGATCTTCACGCCGGCTCCGGGGCAGAAGCTGGACAGCCAGTTCGGTTCGCCGTTGCGGCTGACCGTGTCGGCGTCGCCGGCCGAGTTGCTGCTGGACGGCGAGGGGGTGACCACCGATCTGTCGCGCCGGCTGGTTCTCAACCCGGACGTGCCGAAGGGTGTCCTGATGGTGGTGGCGCAGGCGGCGACGTGTGACGTGGACGCCGAGTTCGGCGCCTGTCATCTGACCCGGCAGGACTGGGGGGTGCCGATCGTGATCGACCCGGCCGGCCCGCAGCGGCTGCCGTTGATCCTGCGCGGAATGGACGCCGCGAGCTGAGCCCGAATTCGCGCTGAACGAGAAAACCACCTATCCGCTCAGAAGGGCTGAACCGTCAGGTGCTCGGCCAATCCGGCCCGCACCGCACGGGCCAGGCCGACCGCGCCCGGGGTGTCGCCGTGCACGCAGACGGACTGGACCGGGCAGGGCGTGACAGTGCCGTCGACGGCGACCACCTCGCCGTCGACGGCCATTCGCACCACCCGGGCGACCACCTCGTCCGGGTCGTGCACGATGGCGTCCGGCCGGCTCCGTGGCACGAGGCGGCCGTCCGGCAGGTAGCCGCGGTCGGCGAAGCCCTCGCCGATCACCGTGAGCCCGGCTTCGACGGCCCGGGCGGCGAGCACCGAGCCGGGCTGGCAGAGGACCGGCAGCCCGGCGTCGTAGGCGAGCACCGCGTCGATCACCGCGGACGACTGGACCACGTCGACGGCGGCGGTGTTGTAGAGGGCGCCGTGCGGTTTGACGTACCGCACCCGGTCTCCGGCGGCCTTGCAGAACGCTTCCAGGGCACCGATCTGGTAGAGGATGTCGTCGCGCAGCTCACTGCGGTCGTAGTCGATCCGTCGCCGACCGAATCCGGCCAGGTCGCGGTAGCCGACCTGGGCGCCGACCGCGACGCCCTTCTCGACCGCGAGCCGGCACACCCGGTACATCGTGGACGGATCTCCGGCGTGGAAGCCGCAGGCGACGTTCGCCGAGGTCACCACGTCGAGCAGGGCGTCGTCGTCACCGAGGCGCCAGGTGCCGAAGCCTTCGCCGAGGTCGGCGTTCAGGTCAATCGAGCTCACGGAATCTCACCGTAGTCCCCGGACGGGCCTGGGCAAGGGGTGTCACGTCAGCGACCACACCGATCACCGGATAGCCGCCGGTGGTGGGGTGATCGGCGAGGAAGACGATCGGCTGCCCGTCGGCGGGCACCTGCACCGCGCCGAGCACCACGCCCTCGGACGGAAGTTCGCCGGCCTTCGCGCGGGTCAGGGCGGTGCCGGCCAGCCGGGTGCCGATCCGGTTGCTCAACATCCCGATGGTGTACGGGGTACCGAACAGCCCGGTGAGATCGAGCCAGTCGTCGCGTGGTCCGAGCCGCAGCCCGAGGACCAGTTCGCCGCCGGGCCGGGCCGGTTCGCCCACGATCGGCGTACCGGCGCGGGTGCCGACCGGCAGGACGTCCCCGTCGGCCAGCCGGGCCGGCCCCAGCCCGGAGAGGGTGTCGGTGGAGCGGCTGCCGAGGACCGGTTCGACGTCGATGCCGCCGGCTACCGCGAGGTAGGAGCGAACGCCCCGGACGGCCGGCCCGACGTCCACCACCCCACCGGCCGGGACCTCGAAGAGCTGGTGTCCCCGCGGCCGTTCGGCGGGCCGGCCGTTCACCTCGACGTGGGCGACCGCTCCGGTGACCGCGACCAGGGCCGGGTGGGTGAACCGCAGGGCGCAGCCGAGCAGTGTGGTCTCCAGCCCGGCCGCGTCGTCGGGGTTGCCGACGAACCGGTTGGCCAGGCGCAGGGCGGGCGCGTCGAGGGCGCCGGAGCGGGGTACGCCCAGGTGGGCCCAGCCGGGGCGGCCGAGGTCCTGCACGGTGGTGAGCGGTCCGGCCCGCAGCACGGTGATCACGCGGTCACCAGCTGGACCCGGGTGCCGGGGGTGAGCAGGGCGGGCTGCTCCCGGCGTACGTCGAAAAGGTTCTGCTCGGTGTGTCCCACCAACCGCCAGCCGCCCGGCGACGCCGTGGGGTAGATGCCCGCGAAGCCTCCGGCGAGGGCGACCGATCCGGCAGGCACCCGGGGGCGGGGCGCGTCCAGCCGGGGCACCGCCCAGCCATCCGGGAAACCACGCAGATAGGCGAAACCGGGCGCGAAGCCGGAGAAGGCGACGGTGAGCCGGGTGTCCAGCAGTCGCCGCACCGCCTGGTCCGGATCGACCTTCCAGTGGGCGGCGACGGACTCCAGGTCGGCGCCGTCGAATACGGTCCGGATCTCCACCAGCGGGCCGTCGCCGCGATGCCGGCCGGGCGCCGGTTCCCAGGCCGTGAGCAGGGCTTCCGTCTCCGACGCGACGCCGTCGAGCAGGACCGTGCGGGCGCCCGGGACGATCTCGGTGGCGTGCAGTTCGCCGCTCTCACGACGCCGCCACAGCTCGGCCCGCCAGTCCTCCACCCGGTCCGCGTCGGGGCACTCGATCAGTAGTGCGGAGGCCCCCACCCGTCGTATCTTCATGGGGAAATCATCCGGTGGAGTCAACCGTATCCGGCGTCACTACCCACTAGTAACCTACGGTGCCGTAACCTAGGGGGCGTGACGACCTCAGCCCCGTTCCGGATGAAGCCGACCGACATCGGCAAGCCGCGACTACGCGGCCGGTTGCATCAGTACGCGTTCTTCGTAGCCCTCGTCTGCGGCGTCGTGCTCAGCTCGATCGCCCTGAGCCGACCCGGCCTGTCCGCCTTCTTCAGCTGTCTCATCTACAGCATCACGGTGTGCGGCCTGTTCGGCATCAGCGCGCTCTACCACCGCCGGGTGTGGAGCGAGCGCGGCTATCAGATCATGCGGCGCGCCGACCATTCGATGATCTTCATCTTCATCGCCGGCAGCTACACGCCGTTCTGTGCCCTGCTCCTCGAAGGCACCCAGCAGATCGTGCTGCTCAGCCTGGTCTGGGGCGGTGCGCTCGGCGGTGTCGCGCTCAAGATGATCTGGCCCAACCTGCCCCGCTGGGTGGGTGCGCCGCTCTACGTCGCCCTCGGCTGGGTGGCGGTCGCGATCATCCCGCAGGTGCTGCAGGTCGGTGGGGTGACCTGTCTGGTGCTGCTGATCGTGGGCGGCGCGATCTACACGATCGGCGCGGTGTTCTACGCGATGCGGCGGCCCAACCCGTGGCCGACCGTCTTCGGTCACCACGAGTTCTTCCACGCGTGCACGCTGGTCGCGGCGATCTGCCACCACATCGCCGTCTACTTCGCCCTCTACGCCTGAGCCTCGGAAAAAACGGCCCGGTCTCGACGAGACCGGGCCGTTTCGCGTCAGGAGTACGCCGGGGGAGGCGGCGGCGGAACGTCGTCGCGACGGACCTCGCGGTACTCGGAGGTGTAACCGGCGCCCGCGACCGGCGCCTGCTGCCGGGTCACCACGGTACGGCGGTTGCGGCTCCAGAACGACAGTGTGATCACCAGGCCGGCGAACCCGGCCAGCATGAGAATCCAGCCGATCACACCGATGTCCAGACCACTGACGTCCGCCTCCACGGCGAACGCCAGGATCGCCCCCAGAGCGATCAGGAAAATGCTCGCGCCAATGCCCATCGGACCCTCCTCGGGGTGGTGTCCGTGCGGCCGGGCGCCGATCGCTCGACCGTGATGAATGCGTCGTTCGAGCGTTTACCCGCACGTGCCGAATCCCAATCAGGCAAGCTGTGCGGATGACCACGCGGACGCTCATCCTGCTGCGCCATGCCAAGGCGGAGATTCCCGGCGATTTCGACGACTACGACCGCGCTCTCAGCGAGCGTGGCAATGCCGACGCCGACGCGGCCGGCACCTGGCTGGCCGATGAGCGACTGCGCCCCGACCTGGTGATCTGCTCACCCGCCAAGCGCACCCGGCAGACCTGGCAGGGTGTCGCCATCGCACTGGACCAGGGCCGGAACTCCCGGCCGGCGCCCGAGGTGCACTACGAGGAGTCGATGTATCTGGGCCGGGGTGGCGAGGTCTTCGACCTGCTGCGGGCGGTCCCGGACACGGTCCGCACGGTCCTGGTGGTCGGTCACAACCCGACCATGTCCGAAGTGTCCGCTCTGCTGCTGCCCGACGAGCAGTACACCGGAACGGTCCTGGAGATGAAGACCTCCGGCCTGGCCGTGCACACCGGTGAGAAGCCGTGGTCGTCGGTGGAACCGGGCTCGATGCGCCTCACCCGGTCCCACACCGCCCGCGGCTGAGCCCTACTTCCGGTACCAGGTCCGGGTGCTCGTGTACTTCACGTTGCCCAGTTTGTCGTACGCCCGGACCTGGACCTTCATGGTCTTCTTCTGCTTCTTCGTGTTGACCTTCAGCAGGTAGCCGGCCGTGGCGTCCTTGGCCACCACCTTGCCGTTGACCAGCAGCTCGACCCGCGCGACCCCACTGGCGTCGGACGCCTTGGCATATACCTTGACGGTCCCCTTGACCTTCGCCCGGTTCTTCGGCGCCTTACTGATCGCCACATTCGGCCCGGCGTTGTCCGCGCGGACCCGCTGCGGATAGGTGCTGGTGTTACCCAAGCCGTCGGTCAGCTTCCAAGTCAGGTTGAGGTAACCGGAACGGGTACCGGTCGGAACCCGGAACGAATAGGGCGCCGACACGTCCCGGCCGTAGGACACCCCGTTTACCAGGAGTTCCGCCTCAATGTGACCGCCACTGTTGTCAGACGGCCCGTCCAAGAAGGCGGTGAACGTCCCGCGCACCGGAACGTGGACCGGTGGATACGCACCGAAGATCGTCGGGCCCTCTGTGTCGCGGATGAACCTCCGTTTGATTGTGGTGACGTTGCCCAGGCTGTCGGTCACCTTCCACGTCACGTTCGTGGTCTCGGTCGGCGTTCGCATGGTGAAGGCGAAGGGCGCATCGGTGAACGTGGCAGTTCGCACGTCGTTCACCCACAATTCCGCTCCGGCCACGCCACTCAGATCGCTGACACCGACCACCGAGGTGGTAAAGGTCCGGCCGACGAGGTTGGGCCCCGGGAGGACCGCTGAGAAGGCCGGTCCCCTGTCGTCGATCTGCACCTTGCGGACAATCGTCGACTTGTTGCCCACCTGGTCGCGGATCACCACACTGATCGCGCCGTTGCGGGCAAGAACGGTGCCGGCCCACCGGTTCGTACCCGCTACACGTGCCAACGAGACGCTGCCGATCACCGAGACGACATCGGCATCAGGCGTAGTCACCACGATGTCCGTCGTACTCCGGACATGGGTACCGTCCTCTGCCGGCGTGACGAAGACACCGGTCGGCGCGACGATGTCCACCTGCACCGTGACGGTCTGCTCGGCGATGTTCCCGGCGTAGTCGTAGGCCCGGACGGTGATCGGCAGGTCGCCGTGGTGCCCGGCCGGGGGCCGCACTGAGATTCCCGCGCCGATGCTGTTCAGTGTCGCCAGGACCTGCCCGCCGGCGATGAAGTCGACCCGATCGATTCCGTGATCGTCGGTGGCGGCCGGAGTGATCAGCCGCCCGGTCGCCGACATGGACTCGCCCTCGGTCAGCCCGGTCTGTGTCAGCACCGGTGCGACCGTGTCCTCGCCGCCCATCGCGTGCATCAACTTCGCCGTATTGATCAACGGAGCATGGTGCTCCGGCAGCCTCGCGAAGGGCAGATTGCTCCGCACAGCCGCTTCACGGACCTCGGCCGCCGAGACACCCGGTTTGAGAGAGAAAGCCAGCGCCGCGGCTCCGGCAACGACCGCGGTGGCGCTGGAGCTTCCGTTGAGCATGGCCGTCGTGTCGTCCGGCAGAACTGTGGGCGTGTTGTCGATGGCCGCCAGGTCGACCCAATGATCGGACGCGGTGTTCCGTGGCGACAGAGTAGCCGCGCTGACCGCCAATACCGGCTCATATGCCGCCGGGTATTGCCTGCTGGTGGTCTTGTCATTACCAGCCGAACCGACGATGAGCGAACCTGCTGCGGTCGCGTGGTCGACGGCGTCACGCAGCAGCCGACTCTCGAACAGCGTGCTGAACGAAACGTTGATCACTTCGGCGTCGTGGTCGGCCGCCCAGGCGATGCCCGCGGCGGCGTCAGCGATCGTACCGGTGGCCGGAGCCGTTCCGTTGTCCCGCAGCACACGCACCGGCATGATCGCGCAGGCGTCGCAGACACCGGCTGCCCCGAGGTCGTTACCTCGGGTCGCGCCGATGACGCTGGCGACCTGAGTGCCATGGCCGTCGTCGTCGGCAGCGCTGTCGTCGTCATCGACGAAGTCACGACCCGCGGTCAGACGCGCGGCGGGAAGGTCGGCGTTGGCGGTGACCCCGGTGTCGACAACGGCCACGGTGACGTCCGGGCTACCGGTAGTCCAGGTCCATGCCTCCGGCACTCGCGCCCACGGCAGCGAGCGGCCGATCAACTCGCTGTTGGCGGTCACGACGCCGTCCGGCTCGGCGTACCGAATCCGGGCTGTGTCCGCGGTCAAGCTCGTGATCACCGTACCGGCGGTGGATGCCGGCACCTCAACGCTGACCGCGGGCAGCCCGGTGACTGGTTCACTGTCGAGCACGCGGTCGCCCAGCTCGGCCAAAACCGAGGCGGCATGTGTGGTGTCGACGAGCCCGATGTTGAGCCGGACCGAATCCTCGGCGGCAGCCGCCGGACTGGCCGCGAGGCCGATCGGTAGAAGCGCGACAAGACAGGATGAAACGATGCGCACCGTTGGCCCCCGCACCAGATGATCCACATAGGAGATCATCATCGTAACGCACGTCGATACGGCGGCGTAGCGCCTCAATGGGCGAAGGCCGGCGGACGTCATTGTCCGCCGGCCTTCGCCTTTTTCAGGAGAGTGGGAAAAGTCTGGTCAGAACGCGTCCTCGTCCAGGTCCATCAGGTCGAGGGTGGTGTTCTCGATGATCCGGCGGTCGGCGCCGATCCGGGGCAGGACCTCGCGGGTGAAGAAGCGGGCCGCGGCCACCTTGCCGGTGTAGAACTTCTGGTCCGTCTCGGAGACCTCGCCGTTCAGCGCGTTCAGCGCCACCTCGGCCTGCCGCAGCAGCAGCCAGGCCAGGACCACGTCGCCGAGGGCGAGCAGGATCCGGCGGGAGGTCAGGCCGACCTTGTACAGCTCGCGGGCCTCACCGTTCTGCACCGCGCCGAGCCAGCCCAGGACCACACCGAGGATGCTCTGCATCTCGCCGAGCGCCTTGCCGAGGGCCAGCCGCTCGTCCTTGAGCCGGCCGTTGCCGGCCTCGCTCTCGACGAAGCCCTGGATCTCCGCGGCGAGGGTGCCGAGTGTCCGGCCGCCGTCCTTGACGATCTTGCGGAAGATCAGGTCGAGGCTCTGGATCGCGGTGGTGCCCTCGTACAGCGTGTCGATCTTCGCGTCCCGGACGTACTGCTCCAGCGGGTAGTCCTGCAGGAAGCCGGAGCCGCCGAAGGTCTGCAGCGACTCGGCGCCGAGCAGCTCGTACGCCCGCTCCGATCCGACGCCCTTGACCAGCGGAAGCAGGAAGTCGTTGACGGCGCTGGCGGCCTTGGCGGCCTTCTCGTCACCGGCCTCCTGCGCGATGAAGACCTTGTCCTGCCAGGTCGCGGTGTAAATGACCAGGGCACGCAGAGCTTCCGCGTACGACTTCTGCAGCATCAGCGACCGGCGGACGTCCGGGTGGTGGGTGATGGTGACCCGGGGCGCGGACTTGTCGGAGTTCTGCACCAGGTCGGCGCCCTGGACGCGGTTCTTCGCATACTCCAGGGCGTTGAGGTAACCGCTGGACAGGGTGGCGATCGCCTTGGTGCCGACCATCATCCGCGCGTTCTCAATGATCATGAACATCTGCCGGATGCCCTGGTGCACCTCACCGAGCAGCCAGCCCTTGGCCGGGACACCGTGCTCGCCGAAGGTCATCTCACAGGTGTTGGAGACCTTGATGCCCATCTTGTGCTCGACGTTGGTGGCATAGACGCCGTTGCGTTCGCCAAGCTCGCCGGTGGCCGGGTCGAAGTGGTACTTCGGCACGATGAACAGGGACAGGCCCTTGGTGCCGGGGCCACCCGCGCCCTCCACGCCGACCGGGCGGGCCAGCACGTAGTGGATGATGTTGTCGCTCAGGTCGTGCTCACCCGAGGTGATGAAGCGCTTGACGCCCTCGATGTGCCACGAGCCGTCCGGCTGCGGGATGGCCCGGGCCCGGCCGGCGCCGACATCCGACCCGGCGTCCGGCTCGGTGAGAACCATGGTCGAGGCCCACTGCTTGTCCACGAAGAGCTTGGCCCACTGCTTCTGCTCCTCGGTGCCCTCGATCCACACCACGTGGGCGAAGGACGGACCGGACGAATACATCCAGATCGGGGCGTTGGCGCCGAGGATCTGCTCGGCGACCGCCCAGACCAGGCTGCGCGGCGCCTGGGTGCCACCGAGGCCGGCCGGCAGGTCGAGGCGCCAGAACTCGGACGCCATGAACGTCGCGAAGGACTTCTTGAACGACTCCGGCAGCGGTGCGGTGTGCGTCGTGGGGTCGAAGACCGGCGGGTTGCGGTCCGAATCGGCGTAGCTGGCGGCGAGATCCTCGCGGGCCAGCCGGTCGACCTCGGCGAGCACGTCGCGGGCCGACTCCACGTCGAACTCGTCGAACGGCGCCTGGCCGAGGGACTTGTCTGCCTCGAAGACCTCGAACAGGTTGAACTGGAGGTCCCGAAGGTTGCTCTTGTAGTGCGTCATCGTGCTGGCCCCGCTCTCCCGGACGCGAGTTACCCGTCAGTAACCCCACTGTATTACTGATCGGTAGGTACCGACAACCCGGGCAGGATTTCCCGAACGGCCCACCAGTACGGGCCGGTGGTCCGTCCGATCAGGTGGCGGCCGGGACAGCCGTTCGGCCATTTGCACACTTCGACACTCCGACCGCGTATCGCGGGCCCCGACGGGTCGTTTCACCGGATAGACGCCCACGAACAGGGGGATACCATGTTCGCCACGATCAAGAGCCTGATCCCGGAGCCGCGGCAGGCGAACCAGCCGCGCAACTACGTCGGGCGGCACCGCCAGCCCGAGCAGGTCCCGGTGACGCCCGGCCCGGCCACGCCGGTCACACCCGAGCCCCAGGACGACGCGGCGGCCTAACTGCCGGCCGCCCCGACTTCCCAGCTCGGCACCGAGACGGCAGAGCCGCCGTCCGGACCGGCGTACTCCAGCAGCACCAGTGCGATGTCGTCCTCGAGACGGCCGTACACCCAATCCACCAGCGCCGTCTCCAGCGACGCCAGACCGTCGCCGACCGTGCCGTGGCCCAGAAGGCGCCACGCACGGTCCGCGGTCGGGAAGAACTCGCCCTCCCGGCGTGCCTCACCCAGGCCATCGGTGAACAGCAGCAGCCGGTCACCCGGCTCCAGCCGCTCCACCCGGGCCTTGACCTCCGGCATGAACCCCAGCGGAGGAGCCGGCGCCGGCGGCTCCAGCGGGATGACCCGGCCCCGGCGCAACAGCAGCGGGGCCGGGTGTCCACAGTTGACGATCGTCAGCGTGCCGCCGCGCTCCTCGACCAGCGCGGCCGTCACGAAATCCTCGTCACCGACGCTGCGGGCCACCGCCCGGTCCAGGTCCTGCACGATGGATTTCAGATCGGCCCGCTCGTACGCCACATGCCGGTACGAGCCCAGCACGATGCTCGCCAGGCGCACCGCGTCCAGGCCCTTGCCCCGCACGTCACCGATGATGATCCGGACCCCGTACGGCGTGTTCAGCGCCTCGTACAGGTCGCCACCGATGTCGGCCGCGGCGGTCGCCGAGATGTACCGCCCGGAGACCGCCAGCGCGCCCACCTGCGGCCCGATCGGGCGCAGCACCGCCTGCTGGGCCACCGACGCCAGCCGCAACAGGTCGGCGATCTTCTCGGCCTGCCGCTCCCGGATCGTGGCGCCGGCCGCGGCCACCCCGGTCGCCAGCACGATGCCCATCAGATTGACCAGGCCGACCATGCCGCTCTGGGTGTCCACCAGCCCGTTCTGGGTGCCGGCGAGCCCCACGAAGACCGCGCCGACCACCGTCGCCAGCACACCCGTCGCCAGCACCATCTGCCAGACCGCGAAGATCGCCGCCACGAACGGCACCGCCGCGAGCAGCCCGACGTAGTCCGCCTGCGGGCGCTCCGCCGACTCCACGGCGGACACGACGGCGAGCAGCACGAGGGCCGCGCCGACTCCGGCGCGGTTCCCAGGGCTCAGCGGGCGTCGCCCCGCCAGGAAAGTAGGCATGGTTCGCGACCAGCATGCCCGATCAGCCGCACGTCGGGTATCAACTTGACCCGTAGGCTGAGCAGGTTCTGACCTGCCGTAGGTACCGGCGTCATTCGGTCGGTCCAACCAGGGCGACAGCCGGTGACAGGATGGCGGCGTGACCGACGATCTCCGCGATCTTCTCCGTGCCGAATTCCGCTGGACCGACCTCGGCCCCGGCAGCGACTACCTCGTCAGCGACCGCTCCGGCTGGTGGCGTGACCCGAGGATCCTCGACGGACTCGGCCCGGCCCTCGGCGGCCTCTTCACCCGGGAGAAACCGACAGTGGTCGTCTCGCCCGAAGTCACCGGGTTCATGGTCGGGCCACTGGTGGCGCGGGCGCTCGGGGTGGGCTTCGTCGAGGCGTACCGGGCCGGGGCCCGCCGGGCCATCGCCGAGCCGATGATCTGGGCCGACGTGCCCAGCGACCACCGCGGCGACGTGCAGCGGCTCGGCATCCGGGAGCGGCTGGTCGGCCCCGGCGACCGCGCCCTCGTCGTCGACGACTGGGCGGCCACCGGGGCCCAGGCCCGCGGACTGCGAGAACTGCTGGGATCGCGGTACGTGGGGACCGCGGTCATCGTCGCCGAATGCCCACCCGAGGTGGCCGCTGAACTGGCGATCCGCAGCCTCCTGACCGGAGTGGACCTCTAGCCCGGAGCCAGTTCGTGTGGTGATTTGTGGCCGGATTCGGACCACAGATCACCACACGAACCTAGCTGGAGCGGGTGCGCTGATAACCGGCCAGCGCACCACGGGTCGGGTGCCAGCCGGTGGCGGTGTAGGAGGCCAGGCCCCGCTCCACGTACGGGTCCTTGGCGATCAGCTCCCGCGCCTCGGCCTCGGTGTCCACGTCGAGCAGGATGATCCCCCCGGTCGGCGGATCGATGCGGCCCGCGGTGACCGAATAACCGGCCTCCTCCAGCCCGGCGAGGAAACTCAGATGATCGGCGCGCGCGGCGTCCACCTCGGCGAGCGGCTTCAGGTAGGTCGAAATCATGAGATACACGCTCGCCATCGTAGATCCGACCGTACGGCCCCTGACGATTTGCCCAGGTAGAGGCTAATTTCTGGGGATGCAGATCCAGATCACCGCGACCCCCGACGCGTCGTTGATCGCAGCCGCCACCCGGCACGGCATGCGGCGGCCGGTACTCCTCGCCCGGCTGTCCGGCTGGGCCCTACTGCTGGTCACCGTGCTGTCGATGGCCGTCACCGGCGAACTCGACCCGGCACTGCTGGCCGGCGGGGCGGTGCTCGCCGTCGTGGTGCCGACGGTTCTGCTCAACCACACCGCCCGCGGACTGCGCGCCGGACGGCCCACCACGTACGAGATCAGCGAAGGCGGCATCGCCAGCTCCGACGCGGAGGCTCGTCACGCGTACACCTGGCGGGCCTTTCGCTCTGTCGAGGAACTCTCCGGCCAGCTTCTCTTCCGGCAGGGCGGCGCACGCCTGCTGCCGGTGCCGACCGCCGGGCTCAGCCCCGATCAGATCGAGCAGGTCCTCGGCACCGCCTCCGCCCGGGGACTGCTCGTCCGCCGGAGATAACCCGATTGTGGTACGCCGTCAGCGGGTCGGCCACGTCCGGAACTTCTGCGCCGACCGGCTGGCCGTCGGGCCCCGCTGGTTCTGATAGCGGGAGCCGTAGACGTCCGAACCATACGGATGCTCGGCCGGGCTGGACAGCCGGAAGACACACAGCTGACCGATCTTCATCCCCGGCCACAGCTTGATCGGCAGGTTGGCCACGTTGGAGAGCTCCAGCGTGACGTGCCCGGAGAAACCCGGATCGATGAAGCCCGCGGTCGAATGGGTGAGCAGCCCGAGACGCCCCAGACTGCTCTTGCCCTCCAGCCGGGCCGCCAGCCCCTGCCCGAGAGTGACCACTTCGAGCGTCGACGCCAGGACGAACTCGCCCGGATGCAACACGAACGGCTGACCATCCTCGACCTCGACCGGGGCGGTCAGCTCATCCTGCTGCTCGGCCGGGTCGATGTGGGTGTAGAGGTGGTTGTTGAAAACCCGGAAGAACCGATCCAGCCGAACGTCGACGCTGGACGGCTGCATCAGCGTCGGCTCGAAGGGCTCCAGCGCGAAGCCACCGGATTTGATCTCTGAGACCAGGTCGCGGTCGGAGAGCAGCATCGCAACACCATACCGACGTGGTCGTATCGGCGTGTTCGGTGGCTGTGTCGAACATATGTTCGATAGGATGGCGGCATGGCTTCCTGGTCCGATTTCGCCGCCGCCGATCCGTCGCTGGCCGACGGCATCCGTGCGCTAGTGCAGCAGTACGGCCCCGGCATGGGCTACCTCGCGACGATCCGCCCCGACGGCGGCCCCCGCGTCCACCCGGTGTCACCGGTCTTCACCGAGACCGGCCTCTACTGCTTCATCGTCGACTCCCCGAAACGCCGCGACCTGGAGCGCGACGGGCGCTACGCCCTCCACGCCTACCCACCGGAGGACAACGACGACGAGGCCACCCTGACCGGCCGAGCCGTCCCGGTCCGCGATCCCCGCACGATCGCCCACCTGGCCGGCACCCTGCACGCCTCCCCCGACGTGGACTGGCGCCTGTTCGAGCTGACCATCGAGACAGCGATGCTGCGCCGCCACGGCCCCGCCGGCGCCCTCCCCCTGGCGGCGTCCCCGTTCCTGCCGGCGTTCGCCCGCACATGGCGGGCCCCACGCCGCGCCCACCGCCCCTTGGCGGTGGCCAGCTGACCCCGGCCACCCACCGCCCCTGACCCACCACCGGTCATCGACTGCCTCCGGCCACCCCACCTCGCCCATCGCGCACCGCCCGCTTTCGGTCGCCGTTCGCCGGTCGCCAGTCGCTGGTCCACCCCACCGCGTCTATCGCGCACCGCCCGCCCTCGGTCGCCGGTCAACCCCACCGCATCCATCGCCCGCCGGACGCCGGACGACACTCACCGCCTGTCGTCGACTGATCCCGGCCGTCCTGCCGCGCCGGAGCCGCCGTGCGTGCCTGCCCATCGCGTCCGGCTGTCTCGTCGTGCACGTCACGGCCCTCCCGCTAACCGCCCCGACCTGCGACATCACACACCAGCGAACGGCGACCGGGACGGCACACCACCATCAACCCGGGGCGGTGCCGCCACCGAGATGGATAATCGGGTACAGTGAGGCAGCTTGCGGGTGTAGTTCAATGGCAGAACATCAGCTTCCCAAGCTGACAGCGCGGGTTCGATTCCCGTCACCCGCTCCACGTGAGGAAGCCCTGGTCAGGACCGATGGTCCGCCAGGGCTTCTCCCATTCCAGGATTCTGATGGCTAATCGGTTCGCCGGCGGGTCAGGCCCGTCTCGATGACTTTTCCGCAGGTGAGCGGCCTTCCTGAATTGACCACCAGGGCCTTCCAGGGCGCCAAGACAGGCTGTCACACCATGGGAAAGCTTTCGTGGTCGAGCGTCAGACCGCGTGGCCGGTTGCGGCTCAAACCGGCCCTGTTCTCGGCCACCTGATCACTCGCGGTCATGCCCTCACGGGGACGACCCGCTCAGCTGAGATGTTGGATGATTTACCACCGTTTCCGGTGGTAAATCATCCAAGATCGGCCAGGGGTAGGGCAGGAAGCGCTGCTCCGGCAGCGCCCCGGTGCTGGAACTCGCCGAGCGCAGCACCGCGGGTTCGCGCCGACGCACTTAGTGGTAGCCGACACCACCGGCATCGACATCCGCCCATCACGGCCGGGTGGGTAGGCTGCCGACCTATTCTCATTGATCAACAAGGGGCGATCGTCGGTGTCGTTGCTACTTTTCTATGTCGTCCTGCTCGGGCTCAGTGCCCTCGCACTCCTGCTGGTGGCGGTCACCGGGTTTGGAGCGGCGGAGGTCGAGGACCGGATTTTCAGCGGTGTCGGTGCTCTGGCCGCCGGGGCCTACGCGTTCTATCTGATGTTCCAGTTCCAGGGCGGCACCTATTTCTTCTTCTACGGCGCGCTCTTTCTGCCGGCGTACACGGCGTATCGGCTCTTCAAAGGTTTCCGGGACCGTGAGCAGAACCGCGCGGACCGGCAGACGATGAAGGCCAAGGAGCAGGCCGCGGGCGAGTGGCGGTCCGCTCGCCGCTGGTGACCGGTCCGCGCCCGCCCGGCTCGCACCGGACCCCTTGGGCCGGCCGGTGGTACAGGGATGAACCACACTCCGCAGTTGCCGGGCTACGGTCGGGCACATGAGTCCACGACGGAGCGCCGATTTCGAGCTTGGTGAGCGGATTCGGGTGCGGCGGCTGCTCCGCGGGTGGAGTGTTCGGTATGCGGCCAGCCGGGCCGGGGTTTCACATGCCACGTGGAGCCGGATCGAGCGGGGGCTGCAGGCGGCCGACAACCGGTTCATGCTGGCCGACATCGCCGGGGCGCTGGGCTGTACCGCGGCGGATCTGACCGGGTTCGGGGTGCCGGCACCCGATCGGGTGACCGCTTCGGCGCAGGCTGGAGTGTTCGGGCTGCGGCGGGCCCTGATCGACATCGATCTGACCGAGCCGCCGGACGGGGCCGCGCCGCCGATGGACGAGTTGCGCCGGAGTGTGGCGGTGGCCGAGGCGCTGTACCGGGCGTGTGACTATGCCGGGGCGGCCCGGCTGCTGCCGGGTCTGTTGCGTGATCTGCACACCGAGACCGCCGGGCCGGATCATGCCGAGGCGTTGCGGCTGCTCTGTGACGCGACGTCGATCGCGTCGACGGCGTTGCGCGCGCTGGGTCATCCGGCGGACGCCTGGCTGGCCGCGGAGCGGTGCCGGGACGCGGCCGAGGAGTCGGATGATCCGGTGTTGCGCGGGCACGCCGCCTATTCGATGGCCCGGGCGGCGGTCGCCTGTGGTTCCTTCCAGCGGGGGCAGACACTGGCCGAGCGGGCCGCCGACGATCTGGGCCGGCATCTGGGACGATCCGGCGGACCGGAGATTCTGGGTACGTTGTACCTGGTGGCCGCCTTGGCCAGCCGCTGCCGGAAGCGTCTCGACGACAGCCGGGACTGGCTGGCCACGGCGGCGGTGCTGGCCCGTCACACCGGGGAGACCGACACCATGCGGATGTTCTTCGGGCCGACGAACGTGGACATCTGGCGGATGAGCATCGAGGTGGACGACGGGGATCCGGGTCAGGTGGTGGAGATCGCCCGGCGTACTGATCCGGCGGCGATCCCGGCGGGTGTCCGGCAGGTCTTCTACTACGCGGACACGGCTCGTGCGCTGGCCCGGATCGGTGGCCGGGATCGGGAGGCGATCCGGTTTCTGCTGACCGCGGAGCGGATCGCCCCGCAGCATGTGCGCACGTCGGAGGAGTTGGCGGTGACGATCCGCACCCTGCTGGACCGGTCCCGGCGCCGGGCCGGCGGCACCGAGTTGCGGGCTCTAGGCGAACGCATGCAGGTGATCCAATAGCCGGATGCGGACGCTGGTGGGGGTGCTGGGCGGCGGGCTGGTGGCGCTCGGCCTGGGGGTGTGGTTCTCCTACGAGCTGTTCGCCGGGGGTGATCGGCTGCGGGAGACCGGCCGGTGTCTGACCGCTGAGGTGAGCGGCTCGTCGGGGTTTCGGATTCCGCGGATGGCCCGGTTCGCGGAGTTGTCCTTCTCGGTCGAGGGCCGGATGTACGCGGTGACGGCCGGTTATGAGGGGCGGCGTCTGCTGGTGGGGCAGCCGGTGCCGATCTGCACGGGGCGCGACGATCCGGAGACGTTCACCTTCGCCGGTGACGAGTGGTCGGGGGATTCGTTCGGGCGCTGGCTGCGGGGTGAGCCGATCGGGTTCACCCTGATCACCGGCGGGATCGGACTCTTGGCGGGTGGTTTTCAGACTCTGGTGTCCGGGGGCGGGAGGCCGACCTCGTACCGCCCCCGGCATTGAACGGCATTCAAAGGCGCCGTACGGGTGTCGGGAAGACCGAGGGCACCGGATCACTGATGGTGACGAAGACGTCGTCGACGGCGCCCGCGTACTGATCGTTTCCGGGCGCTGGGCCTTTGCCGCCGATGCGCAGCGGTTCCGCGTTGGCGATCGACAGGTTCGGGGGCAGGGGCACGAAGGCGCGCGGGATGCCGTCGACGTAGGTGGTGAGCCGGTTGGCGGCGCGCCGGCATTCCAGCCGGTGCCAGTTGCCGTCGGCCACGTCGATCCAGGGTTCGGCCCGGTAGATACGGGCCTTCTGTCCGGTGATCACGCAGCTGGGGTGTCCCTGCCGGTGGTCGACCTGGAGTTTGTACTGGCTGACGCCGCCTACTGAATAGCCTTTCTGCAGCACGTTGGCGCCGTCGGCGAGGTCGTCGTGGGTCATCCGGATGGACGCTCCGTACCGCATCGGGCGGTTGCCGGGGTTGAGGCTGTCGTCGCGGAGGCCTTCGAGGATGGCCCGGGGGCAGTCCCGTTCCTTGGGCAGGGTGCATCGTTCCGGGTAGGCGACGGCAAGACCGGTTCCTTGCGGTACGAGCCGGAGCGCGCCCCCGTTCTGGCCCAGCGGTCGCAGTTCGTGTCCGCCGTCGACGGCTGCGATCGGCCGGCCGACTCCGCCGTCGAAGTCGTAGTGGACCGCGTACGGCCCGGTGGCGGTCCGGACCCGGCCGGGTGGCACGGGTGCGGAGAAGGCGCTGACGTTGTCGAGGAACCCGGGCCGGGGCCGGAGCCCGGTGATCGCCGGTGCGGCGGAGGTGGGCTGGCTGCGGGCGCCGACGTCGATCGGCACGGCGGCCGACGGGCTGAGGTTCAGGATCAGCGTGAGCGTGGCCAGGACGAGAGCCGATGACAGGACGCCGAGCGGTACGGCGTGCCGCCGAGTGTAAAGCATGGGGCTATTGTCCGGATTATCACTTGAGTACTGAACTGACACACGGAAACCCGACAAAAGCCCCCGTACGCGTTAAGCCGAAAAGACGTCACCGGACACGCGCCACCGCCTGGGCCGGCTCCCCGATCACCGCATGCAGCACGTCGTCCAGGGTGATCACCCCGAGTGGCCGCCGCCCGTCGCTGACGAGCACGATGTGCAGCCGGTCCCGTCGCATGGTCAGCAGCAGGTCGGCCAGACTCCGCTCGGGGGAGACCACGGCCAGTGGACGGATCACCTCAGCCGGCACCGGGAGACGGCGCTGTGCTCCCGCGTACCCAAGAATGTCCTTGATGTGAATGAAGCCGAGCACGCGCCGGGTGTCCCGCTGGACCACCGGAAACCGGGATCGGCCACTGCGCGTGGCGACCGCCTCCAGCGTCGCCGGTGACACGTCGGCGGCCACCGTGGTCACCCGTGACCAGGGCAGCAGCGTGTCGGTGGCGGTCCGGTTGCGCAGTTCGAGCGCGGCGTGGATGCGGGCGTACTGTTCCGAGCCGAGCAGACCCTCACTGCGCGCCTGGGTGACCATGCCGGCCAGTTCCTCGGCGGTGAAAACGGTCTTGACCGCGTCGGTGGTCTCGATCCGCCACAGCTTCAGGATCATCCGGGAGGCCCAGCGCATCGCGTTGAGCAACGGCTTGGTGGCGGTGCAGAAGGCCAGCATGAACGGCCCGAGGACCAGTGCGGAGCGCTCCGGCCCGGCCAGAGTGATGTTCTTCGGCACCATCTCACCGATCACCGTGTGCAGGAACGTCACGATCATCAGGGCCAGCACGAAGGCGATCGGGTGCACCGCCCGGTCCGGCATGCCGAGCGCGTGGAACGGCCCCTCCAGCAGATGCGCCACCGTCGGCTCGGCGATCGCGCCGAGCACCAGCGTGCAGATCGTGATGCCGAGCTGCGCCCCGGCGATCATCAGCGGGATCTGCCGCATCGCGGACAGCGCCCAGCGGGCCGCCTGCGAGGTCTCGGCGAGCGGTTCCAGGACGGTCCGGCGGGACGCGATCAGGGCGAACTCACCGCCCACAAAAAGACCGTTTCCGATCAGCAGTACGGCTACGAAGAGCAGCTCAGTCATCGGCCGGCTCCGGCGGTGCCACGACCCGCACCTGCTCGATGCGGTGCCGGTCGACCTCCATCACGGTGAACTCCCACCCGTGCTCCTCCAGCGATTCCCCGGCCACCGGGATGTGTCCGAGGCGGGCGAGCAGAAAACCGGCGAGCGTCTCGTACGGGCCCTCGGGCAGCCGGAACCCGCACTGCTCGTGGATCTCGTCCTCCCGCAGCAGCCCGTCGACCAGGAACGTCTTCTCCCCGCCGGGCGCCGTCAGCTCCTGGGTGCCGGTCTCACCGAGGTCGGTGTCGTGCTCGTCGGCGATCTCCCCGACCAGCTCCTCGACCAGGTCCTCGGTGGTGACCAGGCCGTCGGTGCCGCCGTACTCGTCGACCACGATGGCCAGGTCGGCCCCGGCCGCCCGCAGCACCTCCAGCACCTTGTCCAGGGTGAGGCTCTCCGGCACGTACACCGGCTCCTTGGCCAGCGCGGACACCCGGGTGGCGGCCCGGCGCTCGGGTGGCACACCGAGCGCGTCGTTCACCCCGACGACTCCGGTCACCACGTCGAGGGTGTTCTCGTACACCGGAAATCGGGTGTGCCCGGTCTCCCGGGCCACCGTGATCAGGTCGGCGACGCTGGCGGTGGTCTTCAGACCGACCACGTCGACCCGCGGGGTCATCGCCTTGGCCGCGCGTTTCTCCCCGAACCGGATGGTCCGGCGCAGCAGGACAGCGGTCTCGGCGGGCAGCGCGCCGGCCGAGGCGCTGATCGCGGCCAGCAGGCCCAGCTCCTCCGGCGAACGGGCGCTGGCCAGCTCCTCCTGCGGTTCGATACCGAGGCGGCGGACCAGCCAGTTCGCGGTGCCGTTGAGCGCGGCGATCAGCCACTTGAGAACGATCGAGAAGGCGCGCAGCGGGGCCGCCGTCCGCAACGCGATCCCCATCGGCCGGGCCAGCGCCGCGTTCTTCGGCACCAGCTCGCCGAAGAGCATCGACACCAGCGTGGCCACCACCAGGGCGATCACGTGCGTCAGGGTCTCGGTGGAGGCGCCGGCGACCGGCTCCACCAGCGGCTCGAAGAGTTTGGACAGAGCCGGTTCGGCCAGGTAACCGGTGAGCAGCGCGGTCAGGGTGATGCCGAGCTGCGCCCCGGAGAGCTGGAAGGAGAGTTCCTGCAGCGCGGTCCGGACCCGGCGTGCCTGGCGATCACCCGCCGTGGCCCTCGTGTCGATTTCCACTCGATCGACGGTCACCAAACCGAACTCGGCCGCCACGAAAAACGCGTTGCCCGCCGTGAGCAGCGCAAACGCCGCCAACGGGAGCACCGCGGTCAGGAACAGCCCGTCCATGATCGGTTCACCTCGGACCTCATTGTGCCGGAACCGGGCCGCACCTCACCAACCGTGCCGTGACGCTGCGTTCTACCGTCGAGGGATGAACCTCCTGGATGAACTCGTCCTTCTGGCGTACGACGACGAGGGGCGCCGGATCATCGACGGCGGCAGTCTCGACTACGCGCTGGCTGGGGCGCTCCTGGTCGAGCTGGCCCTGGCCGAACGCGTCGGCGTGGAGAACGGGCGGGTGGTGGTGCTGAACACCACACCCGTTGACGACGGCGGGCTGGTGACCCAGGCCCTGAACCGGATCAGCGCCGACGGGCGGGACCGCAAACCCGGCCACTGGGTGCGCAAGCTCTCCCAGGGTGTCCGGCAGCCGGTGCTGGATCACCTGGTCGCCGCCGAGGTGCTGCGGGTCGTACACAGCCGGGTGATGATCGTCTTCCCGCGTACCAGGTACCCGGCGGTGCACGGGGTCGAGCCGATCGCCGAGACCGAGGCCCGGGGGCGGATGCGGGCCGCGCTGGAGGGGACCGGGCCGGTGGAGCCGCGTACCGGCGCGCTCTGTGCCCTGGTCGCGGCGACCGGAAGCGAACGCAAGATCTTCCCGGACATGGACCGCAAGCTGCTCCGGGCCCGGCTGGAGGAGATCAGCGAGGGCGAGTGGGCGGCCGAGGCGGTGCACCGGACCATCCGTGACGTCCAGATGGCCGTCGCCGCCGCCGTCGTCGTCACCGATGGGGGCGGTGGCGACGGAGGCGGCGGCGGGGACGGCGGAGGTGGTGGCGGTTCCTAGACGTCCTGTTTGAGCGAGCGGAGCAGGACGGTGGCCACGTCGACCACCTCGACCTCCTCCTGCTTGCCCTTCCCGGTCACACCGTCGCCGATCATCGTGTAGCAGAACGGGCAGCCCACCGCGATCGTCTTCGCGCCGGTCGCGAGGGCCTCCTCGGTCCGCTCCACGTTGATCCGCTTGCCGATCCGCTCCTCCATCCACATCCGGGCGCCACCGGCGCCACAGCAGAAGGAACGTTCCTGGTTGCGGGGCATCTCCACCAGGTTCGCCGCTTCGCCGAGGACCTCCCGAGGCGCGTCGAAGACCCGGTTGTGCCGGCCCAGGTAGCAGGGGTCGTGGTAGGTGACGTCACCCTCGATCGGCTGGACCGGGGTGAGCTTGCCCTCCTTGACCAGGTGGGCGAGCAGCTGGGTGTGGTGCACCACCTCGACTTCGAGGCCGAGCTGCTCGTACTCGTTGCCCAGGGTGTTGAAGCAGTGCGGGCAGGTGGCCACGATCCGCTTGACGTTGGCCTCCTGCAGAGTCTCCACGTTCTGCTGGGCGAGCATCTGGTAGATGAACTCGTTGCCGATCCGGCGGGCCGGGTCACCGGTGCAGGTCTCGCCCTCGCCGAGGATGGCGTAGTTGACGCCCGCCTCGTGCAGCAGCGTGGCCACCGCGCGGGTGGTCTTCTTGGCCCGGTCCTCGAACGCGCCGGCACAGCCGACCCAGAACAGGTAGTCGAAGTCCTCGGTCTCGCCGACCCGCGGCACCTCGAAGTCCAGGCCCTTGGTCCAGTCCTCACGGGTGTTCTGCGGGGCGCCCCACGGGTTGCCCTTGTTCTCCAGGTTGCGCAGCATCACGCCGGCCTCGGAGGGGAAGCTCGACTCGATCAGCACCTGGTAGCGGCGCATGTCGACGATGTGGTCGATGTGCTCGATGTCGACCGGGCACTGCTCGACGCAGGCGCCGCAGGTGGTGCAGGACCAGAGCACGTCCGGGTCGATGATGCCGTTCTCGTCGACCCCGCCGATCAGCGGGCGGTTGCCCTCGGCCAGCGCCAGCACGTCCATGTGCGCGAGCTGGGCCTCGGTCGCCTTCTCCTCGCCCATCAGATCCTTGCCGCCGCCGGCGAGGAGATAAGGAGCTTTCGCGTACGCGTGATCACGCAGCGACAGCACCAGCAGCTTCGGGGAGAGTGGCTTGGCGGTGTTCCACGCCGGGCACTGCGACTGGCAGCGGCCGCACTCGGTGCAGGTGGAGAAGTCGAGCAGGCCCTTCCAGGTGAACTGCTCGACCTGGTTGACGCCGAACAGGTCCTTCTCCGGGTCGGCCTCCTCGAAGTCGAGCGGCTTGCCCTCGCTCATCATCGGCTTCAGCGCGCCGAGACCGGAGCCGGCCGGCTTCTCCGGGTTGCGCTTGAAGTAGATGTTGAAGAACG
Organism: Actinoplanes sp. G11-F43; assembly: GCF_050589265.1. Lineage (NCBI taxonomy): Bacteria > Bacillati > Actinomycetota > Actinomycetes > Micromonosporales > Micromonosporaceae > Actinoplanes > Actinoplanes sp. G11-F43. Next base: position 75,123 of record NZ_JBNZCE010000001.1, on the reverse strand, counting down.
CCAGGAAGCGGTGCCAGGCGACACCCATCGTCGGGTTCAGCGAGATGGTGATCAGCCAGCTCATCGAGATGACGATTTTGATCAGCGCCATCCAGGTGGCGCCGTCGTCCCAGGCCGGCAGCACCGAGCCGATGGCGTGGCTGAACGGCGTCGCCCAGAGCGGGTACTCGAAGTGGTCGGTGGCGACCTTGAAGCCCCGGATCAGGAAGCCGAAGAACAGGACGCCGACGATGATCGCCTCGACGAAGTAGGCCTGCCACATGGTCGAGCCGAGGAAGCGGCTGCGCTTCACCGCGCCCGGCTTCTGCCGCTGGCGCACGAAGATCAGGTAGAGCATGCCGAGCAGGCTGAGGAACCCGATCCACTCGGTGACCAGCCCGAAGACCAGCCAGTGCCCGATGATCGGCAGGCCCAGGTTCGGGTCGACGACCTCGAAGTAGGCCTCCAGCACCAGCGACGACAGGAGGACGAAGGAGACCATCACCAGCCAGTGGGCGGCGCCGATCGCGCTCCACTTGAACATCCTGGTGTGACCGACGGTCTCCACCAGCATGGTCTTGGTCCGGGTCTTCGGGTCCGCGAAGCGGGCCGGGTCCGGCTGGCCCTGGCGGATCACCGCGGTGATCGTCATCACGGCACGAACCGCCAGGTAGACGGCTACCACCGTGATTGCCCCCGCTAAGACGGTGGCGACTATCTGCGCGTAGCCCATCTGCGTTGTGCCTCCTCGGTCGGCGGTGCGCCAACCTATGTTACTCATGAGTAATAGCTGGGCAAGCGCCCCACGCCGAAAGCGCACCCCACGCGGAGCCGGGGTGCGCTAGCTTTCGGAGATTTTCACGTATAGGCGGCGGATGTCACCGCCAGCGCGACAGCAGCCCCAGAGAAGCGACCATGCAGCCGAAGCCGACCGCCAGGTTCCAGTAACGCCAGCTCTCCACCGGCCACTGCTGTGAGGACAGGTAGTAGATCACCAGCCAGGCGATGCCGACCACGATCAAGGTCACCGCGGATGCCGGCAGCCAGACGGGACTCGGCTTGTTGGTCGCACCCTTGACCGCCGGGCTGATGTCCGACGGCGGGGTGTAGACCTTCTTCTTGCGAACCTGAGACTTGGGCACGGTCTTCTCCTGAGGGCAACAAGTGGTGAACAACCCACCGCTGAGCGGCTCCGGAGGTCCCGAATGCTGCCCGTGGCGAATACTGTTCGCCCGCTAGCGTAGTCAAGGCAGTACGCAGACAGGCACCCGCCGGGGCGAGAAAATACCCCGAGCGTCTGTTCATGAGGGGGCTGAGTGGCTTTTTCAGAGGGCGGAGCTTCCTGGAAGCTCGTCTTCCGGCGTGTCGCGGGCGGCCTGCGCCCGCCACACCACCGCCGGTCCATCTGGTCCGCCGGCGTTCCGCTGATCGCGCTCGCCGCCGGACTGCTGTTCACCACGTCGGCGACCACGGCGGACGGTACGACCCTGCGCGACGACCGCCGGCCGCAACTCACCCAGCTGATCGCCGAGAAGCGCAAACGGCTGGCGGCCAGCGAGAAGGAGGCGGCGGGCCTGCTGACCCAGGTGGACCGGGAGACGACCCGTCTGGCCGAACTGGACCAGCCGGCCAAGGACCAGGCCGACGCGCTGCGCCAGACCGCCGGATTCTCCCGGCTCAGCGGCCCCGGGGTGACCGTCACCCTCAACGACTCCCCGCGGCGCGGCGCCGACTTCGGCGACAACGCCCCGGACAACGACGATCTGGTGGTGCATCAGGGTGACGTCCAGGCCGTCGTCAACGCACTGTGGGCAGGCGGCGCCGAAGCCATGACGATCATGGATGTCCGAGTGATCTCCACGAGCGCGGTAAGATGCGTCGGCAACACCCTGCTGCTTCACGGCCAGGTCTTCTCGCCTCCCTTCAAGATCACCGCGATCGGCGAACCCACAACGATGAGTCACGCGTTGGAGTCGGCAGAGGGAGTCAGACAGTTCCGGGAGGCCGTCGCCGACTTCGGGCTCGGTTACACGGAAAAGGTGGAGAAGAACGTGACAGTGCAGGCGTACGACGGATCGACCGACCTCCGTTCGGCGCAGGCAGCCCAGTGACGGCCCCATCCGGCTCGGGCCGCCACCGCGCCCCGGACAGCGACGCGCTGACCGCCCAGACCGCATTCATCCCGCGCCTGACCGACGCGGCGCCCGACGGCGTCCCCGGCGGGCCACTCGAACCACCGGTCGGCCTCGGCGGCAACACCGAACAGCGAGCGAGCCGGCACGCCTATGAGCCGTCAGCGGCTCCGGCCGGGCCGCCGCACCCCAACGAGCCGTCAGCGACTCCGGCCGGGCCGCCGCAGCCCTACGAGCCGTCAGCGGCTCCAGCGGGATCGCCGCACCCCCCGGCCCCGGGTCGGCCCGGCGCGCCGCTCAGCGAGCCGCTGAGGCCCTCCTACGACGGCGCCACGGCCGCCTGGTCCCCGGTGGAGCAGCAGCAGAAGCCTGTGGATCAGCAGCAGAAGCCCGCGTGGGCCCGGTCCGGCACCGCCTGGCCACCGCCGGTGCGCCCGGCCGACACCCCCGCTCAGCCGGCTCACGCGACGCCATCCACTAGCGGTCAGCCCGCATACGCGACGCCGCCCGCCGCGGGACAGCCCTCTTTCCCAGCGCCGACCGCCAGCGGTCAGCCCACATACGCAGCGCTGCCCACCGTCGGCCAGACTGCACATCCCGCGCATAACGGACCCTCCGCACAAGCCGGACCATCCGTTTTCACCGGCCCGCCCGCCGCTGCGAGTCAGCCGGGACCGTCCCCGTTCACCGGGGCGCCTGCTACCCCCGCTCAGCCTGGACCGTCTCCCTTCATCGGCTCACCCGCCTCAGCCGGCCAGCCTGGATCAGCCGGCCAGCCTGGACCGTCCGGATTCGGCGGTCAGCCGGTCCCGGGAAGCCCGGCGCCCACCGGCCGGCCGGTGGAGACGCCGTCCTGGGCGAGCAGTGCCCCGGCCCCGTCCGCGGAGACCCCGGCCTGGGCCAACGCCGACCCGAGCCCGACCACCCTGATCCGCACCGTCGACGCCCCGACCGGCATCCTGCGCACCGTCGACCCGGTCAAGAAGGCGGTGCCGGGCAGCGCCGCGAAGGCCGCCCGGGACGCCGCCGGGCCGGACGCGGTGCTCGGTGCCGCCGCGGTCTCGGCCTCCCCCGGCCCACGCCCGGCAGCCGAGCCGTCCGACGACGCCGCCGAGCCGCCCAAGAAGGGCGAGCGGGTGGTCAAACTGCGCCCGGAGCAGACCGATGAGGGTTACAAGAGCGTCTACTCGGAGCTGACCCGCCCGACCGTCGGATCCAAGATCCGTTCAGGCATCCGCGCCTCCGGCGAGCTGATGATCACTTTTGGCCTGGTGGTGCTGCTCTTCGCCGGCTACCAGGTGTTCGGCAACTCGGCCGCGGTCGACTCCGAGCAGGACACCCTCGGCGCCGAGCTGGACGAGGCCTGGGCTGATCCGACCGTCGCGCCGACCGCGAGCACCCCGGCCAAGAAGGGCCCGGCCGCGCCCGGCGCCAACCTGGTCGGCCGCCTCTACATCCCGAAGTTCGACATGAAGTGGGTGGTCGTCGACGGGGTGAAGCCGGACGACATCCGCTACGCGCCGGGCCACTACCCGGAGACCGCGAAACCGGGCCAGGTCGGCAACTTCTCGGTCGCCGGCCACCGGGTTCGCAAGATCTTCTGGCGGCTGGACGAGATGCAGGACGGCGATGTCATCGGCGTCGAGACCCGCGACAGCTGGTACGTCTATCGCGTCTACCAGCAGGAGGTCGTCAAGCCGCACCAGGTCGAGGTGGTGGCGGCGGTCCCCGGCAAGCCCAAGGCCAAGGCCACCAAGGCGGTGCTGACTCTCACCACCTGCAACCCGAAGTTCAACAACTACGAGCGGCTGATCGTCCACGCCGAGCTGGTCGAGACGGTTCCGCGCGACCAGGCCAAACCGGACGCCGGCATGCCGGCCGCGATGAAGGCCTGATCCGTGTACGCATGGATCTGGCGCAAGTTGCCGGGCGGCCTCTGGGCGAAGGTGACCTGCTCACTGGTGTTGATCACGGCCATCGGCGCGTTGCTGTGGTATGTGGTCTTTCCGTGGGCCACCCCGTTCCTGCCGTTCGATGACGTCCAGGTCGAGGCCGGCACCGGCGAGGACGCCGGATCCACGATCCCGGGTGACGACGGCGCGGGTGTGGACGAGGGCCCCGACGAGCTGCCCTACAGCGACACCACCAACCAGCCAGATCCGAACTCCAGCAGGTGATGACGTGCGCATTCTGGTGATCGACAACTACGACTCGTTCGTCTTCAACCTGGTCCAGTACCTCGAACAGCTCGGTGCCGAGTGCGTGGTCCGGCGCAACGACGAGATCACCGTCGACGAGGTGGGCGGGTTCGGCGCGGCCGGCGTCCTGCTGTCCCCGGGACCGGGCGAGCCGACTCGCGCCGGGATCATGATGGACGTGATCCGGACGTACGCCGGCAAGCTTCCGATGTTCGGGGTCTGCCTGGGTCATCAGGCGATCGGGGCGGCCTTCGGGGCCACCGTGAGCCGCGCCCCGGAGCTGCTGCACGGCAAGACCTCCGAGGTGCACCACCGTGGTGTCGGGGTGCTGGCCGGCCTGCCCGACCCGTTCACCGCGACCCGCTACCACTCGCTGGCCGTGGTGCCGGAGACGCTGCCCGCCGAGATCGAGGTGACCGGCACGACCGAGTCCGGCGTGGTGATGGCCATGCGGCACCGGGAGCTGCCGATCGAGGGTGTCCAGTTCCATCCGGAGTCGGTGCTGACCGAGGGCGGGCACACCATGCTGGCGAACTGGCTGGCCGCCTGCGGTCTGCCGTCCGCCCTGGAGAAGGCCCCGGCGCTGGCCGCCGAGGTGGAGACCCGGCGCCGCTCGGCCTTCGCCACCGTCTGAGCCGGAAAGACCGAAGGCCGGCGTCCCCGCGGGGATGCCGGCCTTCGTCGTCTACTCGGTTCCTGGTGGATCGCCGGTCTCGTCCGGATCGGGCGACGGCGAACCGCTCGGGTCAGGGTTCGGCGCCTGCTCGGCGATGACCTGAATGGTCACCGTGCTGCCTTTCTTGACCTCTTTCTTGGCGCCGGGACTCTGGTCGATGACCGTCCCCGGCACACCGTCGGCCTGCACCTCCACGACGTTGGCCACCAGACCGCGCTCTTCGAGCACCGCCTCGGCCGCGACCTGGGTGCGGTCCTTCAGGTTGGGCACCTCGACCAGGCTGTTGTTGGAATACCGCACGGTGAGCTTGGTGCCCGGCGGCACCTTCTCGCCGGCGCTCTCCACCGAGATGACCTGGTTCTTCGCCCGCACGCTGTCGACCTCGCGGGGCTCGACGACGAAGCCGGCCTGCTCCAGCGTCGCCTGGACGGAACTGAGGCTGCCGCCGGCCAGGTTGTCCGGCACCGGGACCGCCTCGGGCTTGGTGCACATCGTGTACGACACCGGGTCGGTGAGCTGCACGGCCTGGCCCGGGCCCGGGCTCTGCTTGAGCACCGTGTTGTCACAGTCGTCGGTGACCTCGGGGTCGGTGACCGTGTAGTTGGTGAACTGCAGCCGGTCGAGTTCGGCCTTCGCGTCCTTGTTCGACAGCCCTTCCAGGGTGGGCATGGTGACCGGGGTCGGCTCCTTGGCGGTGTTGTCCGGCTCGCTCCCGGTGCGGTTCATCGCCAGGGCCACGCCCAGCACCACCACGACCAGCACGGCCAGACCGGCCACCGCGGCCATCACCCACGAGGACCGGCTCTCCGGCTTCTGCTGGACACCACCGGGGTATCCGCCCGGGTATCCGGGCTGCACCGGGCGCTGCACGGTGGTGGCGCCGGCCGGCGGCCACTGCTGGGCGCGCGGGCCGCCGGTCATCGCGACCGTCTCGGCCTCGCTCATCACCGGGGTGGCCAGCACCGGGCGGCCGGAGACGGCGCGCAGCGCGTCGGCCCGCATCTCCTGGGCGCTCTGGTACCGGTTGAGCGGGTTCTTCGCGAGCGCCTTCAGCGCCATCGCGTCGATCTCCGGCGGCAGGTCGTGGACGATCGAGCTCGGCGGCTTCGGGTCCTCGCGGACGTGCTGGTAGGCGACGCTGACCGGGCTGTCACCGACGAACGGCGGGTGCCCGACGACGAGTTCGAAGAGGACACAGCCCGCCGCGTACACATCGGAGCGGGCGTCGACGGACTCGCCGCGCGCCTGCTCCGGCGACAGATATTGCGCCGTGCCGATGACCGCGCTGGTCTGCGTCATCGTGGTGGCACCGCTGGCAAGGGCCCGCGCGATGCCGAAGTCCATCACCTTGACCTGGCCGTTCTGCGTGATCATCACGTTGCCGGGCTTGATGTCCCGGTGGATGATCCCGTGCCGGTGGCTGAACTCCAGGGCGGCGCAGATGTCGGCGATGATCTCCAGGGCCCGGCGCGGCTGGAGCCGCTGCTCCTGGGCCAGGACCTCCTTGAGGGTCTGCCCGTTGACGAACTCCATGACGATGAACGGAAGCTTCTCGCCGGTGGCCGAGATCTCTTCACCGGTGTCGTAGACGGCGACGATCGCGGGGTGGTTCAGCGCCGCGGAGTTCTGCGCCTCACGACGGAACCGCTCCTGAAAGGTGGCGTCCCGAGCCAGGTCGGTCCGCAGCATCTTGATCGCGACGTCCCGGCCGAGGCGCAGGTCACGACCCTTGTGCACCTCTGCCATGCCGCCGTAGCCGAGCAGCTCGCCGACCTGATACCTGCCACCGAGCAGGCGGGCCTGAGCCGTCATAACGTCTGTCGTCCTTCGTTAGGTCGGAACCAGCCGAGCTGGGCATCGGCCTTCTGTAGACGGTACGACGCCACCGACACTTGGTCGGCGACCACGCCCGAGCGGAGGATAGCCTCAGAGCTGCTGTGATGACCCAGCGTGCTGCCTGAGGCGGCATTGCCGTTGCCGGTTCGTAACAGGAAAGAGATGACCCCCGCGCAGAGCAGCACCAACAGTGCCAGCACCACGGCGAGGACGACCAGCACCTGACGTCCGAACGTGCCCTCCGGTTTGGCGGCCGCCTGGTGATAGGGGTTGGCGGGTGGGGCCGACTGCGGCCGGTACGGCGGCGGCGCCGGAGACATCGGCGGGGCCATCGGCTGCGGGGCCGGTGACACCGGCGGAACCGGCACGGAGGCCGCGCCCCGGGCACCGGACACCGGCCGCGGAACCGCCGCGCGAGCGGCACCGGACACCGGTCCACCGGACTGTGGGCGGTTCGGCGGAGCGCTCGTCGGGCGGGTGCTCTGCGCCGGCTGCTGCGGCGCGACCGGCTGCTGGGCGGTGGTCAGCGAGGACGCCGCCTGCCGGGCCACCGCGGCCATCGCCGAGGCGCTCGGCCAGCGGGTCGCCGGGTCCTTGGCCATCGCCCGCTCCACGATGGCGCGCACTGCGGGCGGGATGTCGCCGGGCAGCGGGCGGGGTGTCTCCCGCACGTGCTTCATGGCGATCTCTATCGGGGTGGCGCCGTCGAACGGGCGGTGCCCGGAAAGGCACTGGTAGGCGACGACACCCAGGGCGTACACATCGGAGGCCGGGGTGGCCACATCACCGGCGGCCTGCTCGGGCGAGATGTACGACGCGGTGCCGAGCACCGCCCCGGCCACGGTGAGCTGACCCACCAGAGCCGAGCGGGCGATGCCGAAGTCGGTCAGGACCAGGGTGCCGTTGGGGCGTACCAGCAGGTTGCCGGGTTTGACGTCCCGGTGCACGATGCCGTTGCCGTGTGCGGCCTGGAGCGCGTCGGCGGCCTGCGCCACCAGCGCCATGGTCCGGGCCGGGGTGAGCCGGCCGACCCGGCTCAGGGTCCGGGAGAGTGCGTCACCCTCGACGTACTCCATGACCAGGAAGGCGATGCTCTGATCGCTGCCGTAGTCGTAGACGTCGACCACGCCCGGGTGGTTGATGGTGGCCATGGTCCGGGCCTCGCCGCGGAACCGCTCGGCGAAGCCCGGCTCGTCGAGCAGGGCGGGCAGCAGGATCTTGACGGCGACGGTCCGGCCGAGCACGTCGTCGATGCCCTTCCAGACATCGCCCATGCCGCCCCCGGCGATCCGCTCTTCCAAGCGGTATCGCCCCCCGAGCGTGACCCCCGGGCGGATCATGTCAGTTCCCTCCCCGGCCGGCCGCGGCCTTCATGATGAGCCCGGCGATCCGGGCAGCCTCGGCGCTGGCGTGACCACCGGGCACGTTCTCCAGCATGACGCACACCGCCGAGACGGCCTTGCCGTCCTTGTCGTAGGCGAACCCGATGAACCACCCGTGCGGGTTCGCGTTTGCGGCGTTCTGGGCGGTACCGGTCTTGCCGCCGACGGTGAATCCGTTGATCTTCGCGTTCCGGCCCGTGCCGTTCTCGACGACGCTGACCATCATCTCGCGCAGCCCCTCGGCCGTTCCCGCGCTGATCGGCTCGCGCAGCGTCTTCGGCTTGGCGGTGTAGATCGTCCCGCGGTTCGAGTCGAGCTGCTGCTGCACCAGGTAGGGCTTCATCTGCTTGCCGTCGTTGGCCACCGTGGCGGCCACCATCGCGGCCAGCAGCGGGGTCATCCGGACGTCACGCTGGCCGAGCGACGACTGGGCCAGCGCCGCGTTGTCGACGCTGCCGTCCTCGTTGGAGATCTTGCCCATCCGGCTGGCGGCGACCGACAGGCCCTTGTCGCTCTCCAGGTCGCCGACCTTCTCGCCCTCGACCTCGAACCCGAAGTCCTTGGCCTTGTCGATCACCACATCCCGGCCGAGCTTCACACCGAGCTTGGAGTAGCCGGTGTTGCAGCTGGTGGTCAGCGCGCCCTTGAGGGTGATCTGGCTGCCGGGACAGACCTCGTCCTCGGAGTTGCGGATCGTCGCGCCGCCCTCCTGGTAGACCGCGCCGGCCGGGATCGAGGTGTCCAGGTCGTAGCCGTTCTCCAGGGCCGCCGCCGAGACGATCACCTTGAACACCGAGCCGGGCGGCAGGGTGTTCGCCACGGCCCGGTTCAGCAGCGGCTGGTCCTTGTCGTCGTTGAGCTTCGCGAACGCCTTGGAAGCAGCATCCGTGTCGTGGCTGACCAGCGGGTTCGGGTCGTAGCTCGGCATCGAGACCAGGGCCTGGACAGCGCCGGTGGCCGGGTCGATGGCGACCGCGGCGCCCTTGGTCACCCCGCGCTCGTTTCCGGTCATCTCCTTCCACGCGACGTCCTGCGCGCGCGGGACCAGCGACAGCACGATGTTGCCGCCGCTGGTGGAGTCGCCGGTGAACATGTCGCTGAGCCGGTCGGCGAAGAGCTTGTCGCTGGCCCCGTTCAGGATGTCGTTCTCGGCCGCCTCGATGCCGACAGCGATACCGCTGAGCGGCTTGTAGCCGAGGACCGGCGCGTAGATCTCCTTCTTCGGGTAGACCCGCTGGTACTTCAGCTCCCCGTCGGTCTCGATGTTCTCGGCCAGGGCGACACCGCCGGCCTCGATCACCCCACGGGGGCGGTCGTACTCGGCGATCGTGACTCGCTGGTTGCGGGCGTCGGTGCGGTACTCGTCGGCCTTGTACGCCTGGACCCAGTTCAGCTTCACGAAGATCGCGCCGAACAGGACCATGATGACCACACCGGAGCGTCGGAGCGGACCGTTCACGGCTTGATCACCTCCGTCATGGCGCCGTGCAGTTGGGTGGGTGCTTTCTTGGGGGCGCCGCTCGCCCGTTCCGGAGCGGCGTTGGTCGGTCGCCGGGCCGCGTCGGAGATCCGCAACAGCATGGCGATCAGCATCCAGTTCGCCATCAGCGACGAACCACCGGCGGACAGGAACGGTGTGGTCTGGCCGGTCAGCGGGATCAGCCCGGTGATGCCGCCGAGGATCACGAAGACCTGCAGGCCGAGGGTGAAGGCGAGACCGCCGGCGACGAGCTTGCCGAACGAGTCCCGGACCGCCAGCGCGGCGTGCAGACCCCGTTCCACGATCAACAGGTAGAGCACCAGGAGCGCGACCAGCCCGAAGAGGCCGATCTCCTCGCCGAGGCCGGCGAAGATGAAGTCGTTGCGGACCTCCGGCACCTTGCCCGGGGAACCCGCGCCCGGCCCGGTGCCGAAGAGGCCGCCGGTACCGAGCCCGAACAGGCCCTGAACGAGCTGATAGCTGCTGCCGCTCTCCCGCGTGTAGTTCTCCTGGGCGAACGGGTCGAGCCACACCGCGGCACGGTCGTAGAAGTTCGCGAACGGACCGCCGACCACACTGCCCAGCAGGTACGCCACATAGACGCCGCCGAAGAACAGCAGCAAGCCGATGATCAGCCAGCTGGACCGCTCGGTCGCCACGTAGAGCGTGACGACGAAGAGCCCGAAGTAGAGCAACGCGGTTCCGAGGTCCTTCTCGAAGACCAGGACCAGGACGCTGAAGATCCAGACGGTCAGAACCGGGCCCAGGTCGCGGCCCCGGGGGAAGTCGATGCCCAGGAAACGCTTGCTGGCCAGCGACAGCACCTCGCGCTTGCGGACCAGGTAGTACGCGAAGAACGAGACCAGCGCGATCTTGGCGAACTCACCCGGCTGGATGGAGAAGGCTCCACCGAACTTGATCCAGATCTTGGCGCCGTTGACCTCGGAGTACTTGGCGGGCAACACGGCCGGGATCATCATCAGCACGATGCCGATGAGGCCGAGCGTGTAGGCGTACCGCGAAATGACCTTGTGGTCGCGAATCACCAGCAACAACACCGAGGCCAAGACCAGGGACAACAGCGTCCAGGCGAGCTGACGGCCGCTGGTGTCGCCGAAGAACCCCGGCTCGGGGAGACCTTGGGCGATCGCCTTGGCGATGTCCAGCCGGCGGATGAAGGCCACCCCGATGCCGTTGATCAGTGCCACTGACGGCAGCAGCACCGGATCGGCATAGGGTGCCGTGAACCGGACGACGATGTGCAGGCCCAGGAACAGGACGCCGATCAGAGCGGCCGGCACCCAGAAGTTCGGCCTGATCTCGTCGAACTGGTTCGCCTCGACGGTCGCGCCGAAAGCGGCGACCAGTCCCATGGCGAACACCAGCAACCCGAGCTCGGCGTTACGGCGCGTCTTCCATCCCCGGATACGCGACATCTCGCCCGTGGAGGCGGGCGTGGGAGCCGGTACGGCGGGCGCGGTCAAAAAATATCCCCAGACGTGTAGGCCGAACTCAGTCGACGGTCCGGCACCCGACCGGGTCGACCGTCGACGGAGCACTTTCGGTGACGCCCACAGCCGGCGCCGAGGCGTTGGCCGGAGCACTGCGGACCGGAGATCCGCTCGGACGGGCCGAGGCGGAGGCCGACGGCGTCGCGTCGGGCGCGTCACAGATCGGCTTGAGGTTCGGGTTCGACGGCTCCTCGCTGGTCAGGTCGGCCAGCGTGGTGCGGGCGGCGGCCTGGTTCGCGGCGTGGATGCCCTGCTTGACCCGCTCCTGCGCGCCGGAGGTCAGATCGTCGAGGCGGACCGTGCTGGTCTCGCTCACCGACGACAGGTCCAGACCGGCGACCTGGCCGGGCACGCCCTGGAAGATGGCGAGCTGCCCCTCCTCTGTCGCACCGACGTAGTACTGGTCCTGGATGTACTGCCAGCCGGCCCACAGGCCACCGCCGAGCGCACCGAGCAGGAGCAGCACCAGCAGCGTGTTCCGCACCGGGTGACCGGAGGGCTCGGCGTCCTGCTCGTAACCGCCGGACGGCTCCGGCTGGGCCGGGCGCGGCTGCTGCGGTTTCAGCGCGGCCGCGCGGGCAGCCGAGGTGGAACTGTCGGCGACGGTGGTGTTGCCCCGGTCCAGCGACGCGGCACCACCGACGATCGGGGCCTGCTCGACGATGCCGTCGACGGCGTCCGCGATGATCACGGTGATGTTGTCCGGGCCGCCGCCGCGCAGGGCGAGCTGGACCAGCCGCTCGACACACGCTTTCGGGTCGGTCAGCTCCCGCATGGTCTGGGCGATCGTGTCGCCACTGACCACACCGGAGAGCCCGTCGCTGCAGATCAGGTACCGGTCGCCCTGGAGCACCTGACGCACTGAGTACTCCGGGTCGATGTCGCGGCCGTCCAGCGCCCGGGTGAGCAGCGACCGCTGCGGGTGGCTGCTCGCCTCCTCGGGGCTGACCCGACCCTCGTCGACCAGCATCTGGACGTACGTGTCGTCCTTGGTGATCTGCGCGAACTCGTTCTTGCGCAGCAGGTACGCCCGGGAGTCCCCGATGTGCACCATGCCGAACTTGCTGCCGGAGAAGAGGACCGCGGTCAGCGTGGTCCCCATCCCCTCGAGTTGAGGGTTGGCGTCGACGGTGTCCCGCAGTTGCTGATTTGCGGTCCCGACGGCGTGCCGCAGGGCGTCGACCATGGCGTCCCCGGGGACGTCGTCGTCGAGAGGCGCCATGGCGGCGATGACGATGTTGGACGCGACGTCACCAGCGGCCATGCCGCCCATGCCGTCCGCGACAGCGAGAAGTCGCGGCCCGGCGTAGACGGAGTCCTGGTTCAGGTCTCGGATCAGACCGCGGTCGCTCTGGGCGGCATAGCGCAGGGTCAGGGTCATGGCCGTAACTCGAGAGAAGTGCGCCCGATCCGGATCGGAACGCCAAGGGGGACTGGAGTGGGTCCGGAGACCTTACCGCGATCTAGGTAGGTGCCGTTGGTCGAGCCGAGGTCCTCCACGAACCACTGGCCTTCCCGCGGAACCAGCCTGGCGTGCCGGGCGGACGCGAAGTCGTCGGTGATGACGAGCGTCGAATCCTCGGCCCGGCCGATGGTGATCGGAGCCTCACCGAGAGTGATTCTCGTGCCGGCCAAATTACCGGCAGTCACGACCAGTTGCCGCGCCGCCTTACCGCGTTTCACCTTCGCCGGCCGGCCCGGCAGCACCGCGCCACCCACCCCCCGAGGGCTGGCGACGATGCTCTTGGACCGGCTGCTCGCGAAGAGGTCCCGCCGGATCACCCCGACCACTGTGAACACGAAGATCCACAGAAGGATCAGGAACCCGAATCGGGCGACGGTGAGGACGAATTCGGGCAAGGCCGCTAGCCGTCCACTCGGAAGGTGAGTGTGGTCGTCCCGAGCTGGATCATGTCGCCCGGGTTCAGCGCGACGGCGGACACCCGCTGGCCGTTGACCATGGTGCCGTTCGTCGAACCCAGATCGGTCAGCACGACCTGGTTGCCGTCGTAGTCCAGCCGGGCGTGCCGGCGGGAGATCCCGACGTCGGGCAGACGCAGGTTCGCCTGGTCGCCGCGGCCGATCACGGTCGAGCCCATCTGGAGCGGGTAGGTCCGGCCATCACCGGAGACCAGGCCCACACTCCGCGGCCCGCCGTGGTGCTGTTGCTGGTAGCCGCCCTGCTGGTCGTACGGCGAATACTGCGGGCCGGCGTCGTAGGCCGGCTGCTGCACCGGGGCGACCTCGCCACCGGTGTAGACCTCGGCCGTGACCCGGAACATCCCGGTGTCCAGACCGTCACCGCGCTCGATCTCGACGATCACGTCGCCGTAGACCGTCCAGGCCTGCTCACCGATGAACTCGGCCTGGGACTGCGCCAGCTCCTGGGCCAGCGCGGCGGCATAGGGCGCCAGACGACTGTGGTCGTAAGGCGACAGATCGATCACGTAGCGGTTGGGCACGAGGGTGCGGCCACCGGCGAGGATGGCCTTGTGCGCCTCGGCCTCCCGCTGCATGGCATTCAGAATCTCCACAGGGTGCACGACACCCTTGAACACCTTCGCGAAGGCCCCTTCGACCAGGCCTTCCAATCGCTTCTCAAAGCGCTGCAGCACGCTCACCGGCTCCTCCTCGGGTTCCGAGGACATGATGGTATCCGGCGACCGCTTGCGCATCTGTAGCCCAAGAGCAGCCGGCACTTCTGACCCTCGTATGGCGCCCCTCGACGCCGTGCTAGTGTTTCCTCCGTCGCGGGGCGATACAAACTCACTCAGTTTGAACGCGCTTGGTGACGTGCGACAGCGTAGTCTGTCGCAACCAGTAACAAGAAGCAGGCCCAACCCGCCTGATTCAGCCGAAAAGATCAGATGTTATGATCTTGGAGGCGAGCAAGAAAGTCACATGGGGATGTGGCGGAATGGCAGACGCGCACGGTTCAGGTCCGTGTGTCCGAAAGGACGTGGGGGTTCAACTCCCCCCATCCCCACGAGAGTCGAATGGGCGACCTCTGTCCGCGGAACGCGCGGACCGGGGTCGCTCTCGTCATATCTGCTCCGTGGGCCGAGCCCCCGGAAACCCCGCATCACGGTGGTCGCGGTCTGCGGTTCGGTCATGGTTGCCGCGCGGTGGTCGCGGTTTCACGATCAACACCATTGGTGTGTACGGGTGAGTCTTGCGCGGGGGCGTCAACTTTCGGGTGAAGGTTTGGGGAGCGCTATGCTCGCCGCCTTACACGGTCTTTGAGGTGGGGTGCGGTCGTGACTGCGACTGGTGCTGGGGTTCGGCAGGGCAAGCACAACGTTCTCGGGGTGCTCGTCGACGCGACGGACTATGCGACTGCCACGGCTCAGATCATCCAAGCGGCCCGGGAGCAGCGTGGGTTCGCCGTGACCGCCCTGGCCGTGCACGGCGTGATGACCGGGGTCGAGGATCCCGCGCACAACGCCCGGCTCAACTCCTTCGACCTGGTCACTCCGGACGGGCAGCCGGTCCGCTGGGCGCTGAACCTGCTGCACCGGGCTGGGCTCACCGATCGGGTGTACGGACCGTCCCTCACGCTGAAGGTGGTCGAGCAGGCCGCGGCCGAGGGACTGCCGATCTACCTGTACGGGTCGACCGATCCGGTCCTGGAGCGGCTCGTGCCGGCGCTGACCGGGATGTTCCCGGCGCTGAAGATCGCCGGGGTGGAGGCCTCCAAGTTCCGCAAGTCGCAGCCGGGTGAGCCGGAGGCGATCGCCGAGCGGATCAAGGCGTCCGGGGCCCGGATCGTGCTGGTCGGGCTGGGTTGCCCGCGGCAGGAGATCTTCACCTACGCGATGCGGCCCCTGCTGGACATGCCGCTGCTGGCCGTCGGTGCCGCCTTCGACTACCACGCCGGGCTCCTGAAGAACCCGCCCGCGTGGATGCAGAAGTACGCCCTGGAGTGGCTGTGGCGCCTCGGCCTGGAGCCGAAGCGGCTGTGGAAGCGTTATGTGATCCTCAACCCGGCCTACCTGAGCCGACTGGGCGCACAGAAGCTCGGGCTGTGGAAGGCCGTTCCGCCGGCGCCGGCCACCGAGCCGGTGCGTGAGTTCGCGGTCTGATCTTTTTCCGACAGTGCGGCACAGATCACTCTCGTGCCGATGATTTTGTCCACATGGTCCACAACGGTCACCACCCATAGTGACCAAACGATCACCATCAGGCTTTCCCGACCCTTACGGGTCCGTGTTCCGGGCATAACCCGGTTTCGAAGGTTGCCGGAACGGTGAACGCTGTCAATGTGGACACCGCAGTGGACGTCATCATGATCGGCACGCTCGCCGCCACCTGGCTCGCCGCCGGGCTGCTCTCCGACGGGCTGCCCACCGCCATCAGCGCGCACCAGCTCCGCCGCCGGGCCGGGCTGGTCACCGGGCTGATCGTCGCGGGCCTCGCGGTGTTCGTCGCGGTGCCGTTCGTCGCCAGCATGCTTCCAGGTGTCCAGGCCGCACCGACCGCCGCCCTGCTGCCGGCCGTGCCGGGCCTGATCGTGGTGACCGCCACGGTGCGCCGGCTCGGGCGGGTCCGGCGCGGCGCGGGGGCGTTCGCCACCGCGCCGCTCGCGCCGATTCCGCCGGGTCTTCGGGCCGCCGCCGCGCATCCACTGCTGGCCGCGCCGCTGCAGATCACCGGTCTGGCCGCGCTGGTCGGTCTGCCGATCGCCGCCGACCTGGTGACTCTGCCGATCGGCGAGTCGGCCGGGGTGGCCGGTTTCGCCGTCATCGGGACCGCGCTGGCGATCGCCGGGATCGGGATCCGCGCGGCTCTGCGTCACAACCGCCTGGCCCCGCTGGTGCTGGCCCCGATGGACCGCGAGCGGATCCCCGCGGGCGTCCGCTGAAGCCTGTGAAATCGAGGCCGCGCGCGTGTTCGCCCGCCCCCAGCCCACGTGGTCACTTCCGGCGCGGAACACCCCGAAAATCACCACACACGGCTTCGTCGCCGCCAGCGTGGACAGTTGCGGTGCGAAACGCCCCAAAAATCGCCACACACGGCTTCGTCGCCGCCAGCGTGGACAGTTACGGTGCGAAACGCCCCAGAGGTCACCACACACGGCTTCGTCGCCGCCAGCGTGGACAGTTACGGTGCGAAACGCCCCAGAGGTCACCACACGCGGTTTCGCTGCGCGGAACCTAGTGCCGCTTGGCTTCCTGCTGGTAGAGCAGCTCCAAAATGGAGCGCGTCGCCTCGAACCAGCGGTCCAGCCAGTCCGACGGCGGCAGGGTGCCCCGGGCCGGCAGTTCCAGCAGCAGCCCGCGCAGCAGCGGATGATCGGCCATCGACTGGCTGGACGATCCGCTGTCACTCCAGCTCCCGGAGCCGAACGGGTCGCCCAGGCCCTGCATGTCCAGGGACGGCAGTTTGGCCGCGCGGTCCAGCGGACTGGTCGGCTCGATGCTGCCGTGCGAGCGCCCGGGTGAGCGGGTCGGCAGGCCCGAGCCGCTGCGGACCAGTTCACCGTCGGTGCTGTCCAGCGCTTCGCGCCGCCCTTGCCGGTACGCGCTGACCCCGCCGCTGAACCGATCCTGCGCCGTCGACGAGCCGCTGCTGAGACTGTCGGAACCAATAGTCATCTGTCTGCCTTGCCTCGTTCGGTGGTGTGTCCCGGCCCACAGCGCGGTCCGGTCCGCGCTTGGACTCTTCAACGAGGCGATCCCGGTCCAGCGACGGAAAACGGGCAAATAGCAACGGCCGGCCCGGGCGATCGTGTCGCCGGACCGGCCGTGCCTACGTCGTCAGAGGTCGAACTCGCCGTCCTTGGCACCACCCACGAACGCGTCCCATTCGGCGGTCGTGAAGATCAATGCCGGCCCGGCCGGGTTCTTCGAGTCCCGCACCGCGATCGCTTCTCCGACAAACGCGACTTCGACGCAGTTGTCGCAGTTGGGGCCGCTACGCGTGCTCTTGAACCACTGGGCCCGGTTCAGGTTGACCCGGAGGCCCTTCGCCTCGATTTCCACAATGGCTCCTCTACCAGCATCTCGATCATCTCGATGGAATCCTCCGGATCAAAGGCTGCAGCCCGGATGGTGTCGAAGACCTCGCGGTACTTGCGGAGTTCGTCGTCCTTCTCCAGAAAGAGCCCACCGGCCGCGTTCTCCGCGAACACCACGGGGGGATCTCCGTCCGGGAAGTCCAGGATCGTGAACGCGCCATCCATGGCGGCGTGCGCGCCCACGTCGAACGGCAGGATCTGGAGAGTCACATTCGGCAGCTGCGCGGCCTCGACCAGATGTCGAAGCTGGTCCCGCATGACCGCGTCACCACCGACGGGGCGACTCACCACCGCTTCATCGAGCACCACCCAAAGATCGATTGGATCGTCCTGAATCAACAACGACTGGCGTTCCATGCGGACGCGCACCCGGTGCGCGATTCTCTGATCGGTGTCATCCCATCGGGCGGATCCAATGAGAGCCAGGGCGTACTCCTCACTTTGCAACAGGCCGGGAATCACCTGCTGCTCGTACGCCTGAATTGATCTAGCTTCGGCCTCGAAGCCGACATAAGTGCTGTTCAGGACGGTGGAGAACGGATGCCACCAGCCTTTCTGGCGGGCGTCTCGCGATATTTCTACCAGCTCGCCCGCAATGTCAGGATTCACGCCATAAATGTCCAACATGTCGCTTACGTCGGCGGGACTGGCGCTGGTATGTCCGGTTTCGATGCGGGATATCTTCGATGGCGAACAACCAAGCCGTTCCGCCACCACGTCGATGGTCACGCCGGCCGCCTCACGATGTCTGCGCAGTTCCACACCGAGGCGGCGTCGACGGAGGGTGGGACTGCGGCGTCGATTCACCGATCCAGTCTCCCGGCGCGTTCTTGATCGTTCAAGCACAGTGGATGATCACGCAGGATCACGGAAGCGTGACATGCAACTTGCATCGACGACACTGGTGGTGCAATCTTTCCGTATGGCCGCCGTCACTTAATGTTCTTGAGAGATCCGGCCAGGAGCGGTTAATTCGCACCAAAACGACGTCCATCACGGGGCGCCGAGCCAACGGTGGTCCATCGTGGACCACCACCCCGTCACGGGTGGGGCTGTTCGGCGGCAGTGACGTTCCGCAACCTCCTTCGATGGTCAAATCCGTTGAAGGCTTGCAAAAGTGCATTCAGGCGGCAAACTGATGCACTTGTCACCAAGTCCACAATCCCACATGAGTCTCAGGGCAGGAGATGACGTGGTTCTACCTCGGTCCGGTGATGTAATCCACGTGACGAAGGCGGCGAGTGTCCAATTCGCGTCACCGATGTTGTTCCGGGTCATTCGAGTGCACGACTGGCCGACCTATGAGGGTTGGGTCTGGCTGGACGGCTACGAATTGAACTCGGCCGGTGACGCGGTTGAGCGTCGATCCATCTTCGTGCAGGTCAACGGCCTGCGTGCGGTCGGGAAGGCGCCTGATCCGCGGGCGCGTAACGGCCGTCAACCCGCACGCCCGGGGGTCCTCCCGACCCGGACGGTGCGTGCTACCAACCGCTAGCGAGTAATCAGCTCGGGGCGACGGACGGATCGGCGCTCGGCGAAGTCGGTGGCGCGGTGGCCACGACGAGGGTGATGCGGGTGTCCGACGGCACCTGCTGACCCTCCGCCGGATCACAGGCGATCACCGTGTCCGGCTCGGCGTCGCTCTCCCGACGGATGACTCGCCACCCCAGACCGGTACGCGACAGAGCCGCCTGCGCGTCCGCGAGGGGCATCCCACGTAGTGCGGGCACGGTCACCTCGGCATCGGCCGGATCGGTCGTCGCCGGGGTGGCCGGCGCCTCGACAGGCGGGGGTGGTGTGCCGGCCTCCGGTTCGGCCGGCTCTGTCGTGATCTGGACAGCGGTCGGTGTGGCCGCCGGCGGATCGGTGCCGGCGCCGGAGTTCTGCACGATCACCAGGATGCCGAACCCGAGCAGGCCGAGCAGCACCACCGCGACCGTGCCGACGGCGATCGGCGTCCACCACCGGCCGGACGGCTCCACCGCGTCCCGGTCGGCCCAGCCGCTCTCCTCCTCGTACGGGTCGCGAGGCACCGCGCCGTACGGCCGGACCCCGGCCCGCCCGGTCCAGACGTCACGATCCGGCTCCTCCGGAGACCCGGAGTCCGTGGCCCTCTCCGATGCGTACTCCGCGTCATTCCGGGGCACAGGGTCCACAGAGTCCGGACGCTCAGGATCGTGCTCCTCGGGCATCTCCGGTTCCTTCCCGCCGGCCTCCGCGGTTACCCGCCGCAGCGTCAAGGTACCGAATCTTGTCGGCCGGTTGCCGTTCCCACCAGCGGAAAGCGAGCGGACCGACCATTTCCCAGACATCGGTACAGAGCAGTACAGTGCCCCGCATGGCCGACAAGGGCTTGACTACACAGGCCGCCACGGCCGCCGGGATCGCCGCCGGCGCCGGGGCCGCACAGCTGGGGCTGGGTTACGGTCTGGGCGTGATCGCCTGGCCGGTGACCGCGACCGAGACCGACGGCACCTGGCTGGGCAGTCTCGGCTGGGCCGCCTGGATCACGGCGAGCGCGACGGTTCTCGGCGCGGTGGTGGCCGGGCGGATGCGTCCGGAGATCCCCAGCCGCTGGCGGGTGCTCTGGCGATTCGTCCTCTCCCTGGCCTCGGCCCTGGGTGGGCTGGTGTCGCTGACCCTGGTCGCGTTGCCGGCCCGGTCGGCGGTGCACGACGGCACCCTCTCCCCGCAGCTCGTCGCCGGTGGTTACGCACTGGCCGGGCTGCTCGTCGGGCTGATGGTCGCGTTCTGGGCGGTGTCGTCCGGCCCGGTCGCGGCCAACCTGATCGGCACCGCGCTGTGGCTGTGGGCGCTGGCCGTCGCCGGGGTGGGCGCCGAGCTGGCCAGCGGCCGTGACGTCGCCACCTATCTGGCCAGCTGGCAGTTCGCCGAGTCGGTCAATCCGGTGCAGTACGGCGGCATCTACTGGCCCAGTGCCCTGCTGACGTTGGCCGCGGCGTTCGTCATCGGCCTGTTCGCGTCCGGTCCGGCGGCACTGCGCGGTGATGTGGGGCTGGGCACGGCGATCTCCGGGGCGGTCGGCCCGCTGCTGGTCGCGTTCTCGTTCCTGGCCCTGGCGCCGCAGCTGACCGTCGCGCTGGGCCCGCTCCAGTCGGCGTACCTGATCGCGCCGTACGCCGTTCTCGCCGGCCTGGGCGGCTCGGCCCTGACCGTGGCCCTCGCGAAGAGCCGGCGGGGCCGGCCGAGGAAGACGGCGCCCGCACTGCCCGCTCCGGACAGGACCGGCCCGGAGACCACAGCCTCGGAGACCACAGCCTCGGAGGCGACAGCCTCGGAGGCGACAGCTCCGGAGACGAAGGCTCCTGGGGCAGGGGTTCCGGAGACGAAGGCCACGCCGAAGCCGGAGGCCGCGCCGAAGGCCACCGGCCGGGTCAGCGCGGTCACCCAGCGCACGCCGGTCCCGGAGAAGCCGCCGGCCCCACTGAAGCCGGTGCCCGCGTCCGCTCTGCCGAAGACGCCGACGGCGGTCCAGAAGACACCGACGGCCGTCCCGAAACCGCCGGCGAAGCGCCGCAACGGCAACGGCGAGCCCACTCCGAAGTCGACGATCACCCCGCCACCCACCAAACCGACGGTGGCCCGGATCAACCCGGACGATTCAGCGAAATAGGTCACACCGGCCAGGTGTGCACCGGTTCGTTGGTGCGCTGGAACTCCACGTACCGCTGTGTCATCTCGCGCAGTGCCGCGGCCCGGTCCCGCCCGCGTTCCCCGGCGGCCCGGACCGCCGCGGTCTGCCAGGTGGCCCCGTTGCGGCCGGTCCGGCAGCGGTCCTCGACGACGCCGAGCAGCCGGTCGCGCTGGGCCGGGTGCACGCCGAACCGGTCCAGGCCGGTGGCCGCCAGCGGCAGCAGCACGTCCCGGACCAGGGTGACGGCCGGTGTCTCGCCCCGGCCGGGCCAGGTCTGCCGGGCGGTGATGCCGTCCCGGGCCCCGGCCTGGAAGTTCGCCTCGGCGTCGGTGAAGGCCAGCTCGTGCCGGATCCGTGGGTCCTCGGCGAGCTGGTGGATGAGTCCGAAGTAGAACGCGGCGTTGGCCAGCACGTCGGTCACGGTCGGGCCGGACGGCAGGACGCGGTTCTCGACACGCAGGTGCGGGCGCCCGCCGGCGACGTCGTAGACGGGACGGTTCCAGCGGTAGACGGTCCCGTTGTGCATGCGTAACTCGTACAACCGGGGAATCTCGCCCGCCTCGCGGACGGTGACCGGATCCTCCTCGCCGAGTTCCGGCAGCAAGGGTGGGAAGTAGCGCAGGTTCTCCTCGTAGAGGTCGAGGATCGAATCGATCCAGCGTTCACCGAACCAGACCCGCGGTCGTACGCCCTGCGCCGCGAACTCGTCCGGCCGAGCGTCGGTGGCCTGCTCGAACAGGGGGATCCGGGTCTCCGCCCAGAGCCGGCGCCGGTAGAGGAACGGCGAGTTCGCGCCGACGGCGAGCTGCACCCCGGCGACGGCCTGGGAGGCGTTCCAGTAGCGGGCGAAGTCGGCCGGCGCGACCTGGAGGTGAAATTGCGCACTCGTGCAGGCGCACTCCGGGGCGATGCTGTCGCTGCCGGCGACGAGCCGCTCGGTGCCCTGGATGTCGATCCGGAAGTGGTCGCCGCGGGCGCCGGCGATCTCGGCGTCCAGGGCCCGGTACCGCTCGTTGTCGGAGAGGTTGGCCGGCACCAGGTGCTCGGGGTCGAGGGTGGGCAGCATTCCGATCAGAGCCAGACGGCTTTCGCCCTTGTCCGCGCACTCGGTGGCGGCGCGCAGACAGTCCAGGATGTCCTCTTCGAAGTCGGCCAGACCGGCGCCGGCCAGGCTCCGGGGCGGCACGTTGAGTTCGAGGTTGAACCGGCCCAGCTCGGGCTGGAACCGGGGGTCGGCGAGATCGGCGAGGATTTCGGCGTTCCGCATCGACGGGCCGCCCTCGCCGTCGACCAGGTTCATCTCGATCTCCAGGCCGGCGCTCGGGCCGTCGGCCTGGAACGGCTCGGTGGCCAGCATCTCGGACAGCACGTCCAGGCAGCGGCGCACCCGGCCGCGGAACAGGACCCGGTCGTACGGCGTGAAGGCTGCGGTCACCAGATCCTTGCCCATGTGCCCCTCCGGGGACGAAACGGACGTCGATCACCGCTTTGTGAACGAGTGCTTGCGCTCGGTCAACCCTGCCATCCCGGGCCGCACACCGCCACCGATCAAACGAAAGGCGCCGCCCGGAATCCGGACGGCGCCTTTCGTAGAACCACAGGGGACTGTCAGCCCTGCTGGAGGATGGCCTCACCCTCGATCTCGATCTTGATCTTCTTGCCGATCATCACGCCGCCGGTCTCCAGGGCCATGTTGTAGGTCAGGCCCCAGTCCTCCCGGTCGATCTCGGTGTGCGCGCTGAAGCCGAAGAGATGCTGCCCGTACGGGCTGGTGGTGGCGCCCTCGAACTCGACGACCAGCTCGACCGGCTTGGTCACGTCCTTGATGGTGAGCTCGCCGGAGAGGATGAACTCGGCGCCCGCGTGCGACTTCACGCCGGTGCTCCGGTACTCCATCGTCGGGTACTTCTCAGCCTCGAAGAAGTCGCCGGTCCGCAGGTGGTTGTCCCGGTCGACCTGGCCGGTCTCGACGCTCGCGGTCTTGATGGACGCGGTCACCGAGGAGTCCAGCGGGTTCTCGCCCACGATGATCGTGGCGCTCGCCTCGGCGAACTGGCCACGAACCTTGCTGACCATGAGGTGTTTGACGACGAAACCGACCCGCTTGTGCGCCGCGTCCAGCTCGTAGGTGCCGGCGGCGGGGATCTGGAGGCCTTCGAACTCACGGGTGCTGACGGTCATGACACTGCCTTCTTCCGAAGCTTGGGGATGCTTGTCTGACGGAGCAACTATATGCTCGGCAATATTCCCCCTGTCAAGTGCCTGCTAGTGTTGGTCACGTGAACACGGACCTGGACGACCCTCGCCTCACCGCAGTCGGGCTGCTCGCGGAGGCGTACACGGGCTTGATGAGCCGGCTGGCCGCGCAGTTCGAGGAGCACCGCCTCTCCCAGGTGGAGTTCGAGGTGCTGATGCGCCTGGCCCGGTCACCCGGCAACCACCTGCGGATGACCGACCTGTCCGCCCAGACCACCCTCTCCACCAGCGGCGTCACGCGGGTGGTGGACCGGATGGAGCGGACCGGGCTGGTCCGCCGGGAGGCCTGCCCGAGCGACCGGCGCAGCTCCTACGCGGTGATCACCGAGGACGGCATGCAGCGGCTCGGCGAGGTGCTGCCGGGGCATCTGGAGCTGGTGCAGAGGTGGTATGTGGGGCTGCTCCCCGCCGACCGGCTGGAGGAGCTGCTGGACACGCTGCGCACCATCCGCGACGCGGTCAACCCGTGCGCGGCGGCGGGCAGCACGGAGACCGCACTGCCCGCCTGAGATAGCGGATCTCGTTACAGCCCGAGGCCCCGGGCGATGAGCATGCGCTGCACCTCGGACGTGCCCTCACCCACTTCGAGGATCTTGGCGTCCCGGTAGAAGCGGCCGACCGCGGACTCGTTCATGAAGCCGTAGCCGCCGTGGACCTGAGTGGCGTACCGGCTGTTCTCCATGGCCGCGTTGCTGGCGTTCAGCTTTGCGATCGCGGCGTACCGCTTGAAGTCGTCGCCGGCCAGCATCCGCGAGGCCGCGTCGTAGTAGCCGAGCCGGGCCACGTGCGCACGCAGGTCCATGTCCGCGATCAGGAACTGGATCGCCTGATGGCCACTGATCGGCTTACCGAAGGCGATGCGGTCGCGGGCGTACGTCACCGACTCGTCGACACACCCCTGGGCCAGGCCGACCGACAGGGCCGCGATGGCGATCCGCCCCTCGTCCAGGATCCGCAGGAACTGCGCCAGCCCCCGGCCCCGCTCGCCGAGCAGGTTCGCCTTCGGGACACGTACCTCATCGAAGGAAAGCTCGTGGGTGTCCGACGCACACCAGCCGACCTTGGAGTACGCCGGCGCCACGGTGAAACCCGGAGTGCCGGACGGGACGATGATCGTGGACAGCTCCTTACTGCCGTCCGGGTTCACCCCGGTCACCGCCATGACCGTGACCAGGCAGGTGATGTCGGTGCCGGAGTTGGTGATGAACGCCTTCGTCCCGGTGATCACCCACTCCCCGGTGCTCTCGTCGAGAACCGCGCGGGTGGTGGTGCCGGAGGCGTCCGAACCGGTGCCGGGCTCGGTCAGCCCGAACGCGGCGAGCGCCTCACCGGCGGCCAGCCGGGGCAGCCAGCGCCCCTTCTGCTCGGGCGTGCCGTACCGGAAGATCGGCATGGCGCCCAGCGAGACCGCGGCCTCCAGGGTGACCGCGACCGAACTGTCCACCCGGGCCAGCTCCTCCAGAGCCAGGCAGAGCGCGAAGTAGTCGCCGCCCATCCCGCCGAACTCCTCCGGGAACGGCAGCCCGAAAAGGCCCATCTTGCCCATCTGACGGACGATCTCGTACGGGAATGTCTTCTTCTCGTAGTGCTCGGCGATCACCGGCGCGACCTGCTCCTGAGCGAACTGCCGGACGCTGTCGCGCAACTCCGCGTACTCGTCGCCGAGCCGGAAGTCGACCATGACTACCTCTCTCTACTCTCTACACCGGAGTGACGCCGTGACGGCGCCGTGAGAACGAGCGGTCCTTGCCCCGGGCCGCGGCGAACCGGCGCACCAGCTCACCCCGCAGATCGCCCGGCTCGACCACGGCGTCCACCACGAGTTCGCTGGCCAGGCGCATGATGTCGATGTCGCGCTCGTACTCGGCGCGGCGCTCGGCGACGAACGCGGCCCGCTCGTCCGGATCCTCGATCGCCGCGATCTTGTTGGCGTACACCGCGTTGACCGCCGCCTCGGCGCCCATCACCGCGATCTTGGCAGTGGGCAGGGCGATCGTGGCGTCCGGCTCGAACCCGGGGCCGGCCATCGCGTACAGCCCGGCGCCGTACGCCTTGCGCACCACCACACAGATCTTCGGCACGGTGGCCTCGGAGATCGCGGTGATCATCTTGGCGCCGTGCCGGATGATACCCTGCCGCTCCACCGCGGTGCCGACCATGAAACCGGGCACATCGGTGAGGAACAGCAGCGGCACGTTGAAAGCGTCACACAACTGCACGAAACGGCTGGTCTTGTCGGCCGAGTCGACGAAGAGCACACCGCCCTTGAACATCGAGTTGTTGCCGACGATACCGACCACCTCGCCGTTCAGGCGGGCGAATCCGACGGTCAGCTCCCGGGCCCACAGCGCCCAGATCTCGAAGTAGGAGTCCGCGTCGACCAGGCCTTTCACGTACCGCCGCATGTCGAAGGCCTGGCGCTCGCTGACCG
The DNA here is from genome assembly GCF_050589265.1 of Actinoplanes sp. G11-F43. NCBI lineage: Bacteria > Bacillati > Actinomycetota > Actinomycetes > Micromonosporales > Micromonosporaceae > Actinoplanes > Actinoplanes sp. G11-F43. Next base: position 49,571 of record NZ_JBNZCE010000001.1, on the reverse strand, counting down.
GGACCAAAGCGCCGAGATCGACCTTCGCGGGATCGGCGGCGGCAGCGGCCGGAGGCTGCCCGGTCCAGTCCGACGGCAGGTAGGACAGGTAGGTGCGGACCACATCGAGGGCCTCGCGCTCGGACTTGCAGAGGAAGTGCCCGACCCCGGACTCCTTGCAGTGCACCTGGGCGCCGCCCATCGCCTCCAGGGTGGTCTTCTCCCCGGTGACCATCTCGACCATCCGGTCGGACCCCAGATACATGCTGGCGTTGCCGTCGACCATGGCGACCACGTCGCAGAACGCCGGAATGTACGCCCCGCCTGCGGCCGACGGCCCGAACAGCGCGCAGACCTGCGGAATCGCCCCGGACGCCTTGACCTGGGTGTGGAAGATCTTCCCGGCCCCGCGCCGCCCGGGGAAGAGATCGACCTGATCGGTGATCCGGGCGCCGGCCGAGTCGACCAGGTAGACCATCGGGACGCCGAGCTGGTAGGCGCGCTCGATGATCCGGATGATCTTCTCAACCGTGCGGGCGCCCCAGGAGCCGGCCTTGACCGTGGAGTCGTTGGCCATCACGCAGACGTCCCGGCCGTCGATCCGGGCGGCTCCGGTGATCACCCCGTCCGCGGGCAGTCCGTCGGCGAGACTGTTGGCGTAGAGGCCGTCCTCGACGAACGAGTCGTCGTCGACAAGCAGCGCGATCCGCTCCCGGGCGAACAGCTTGCCCTTGGCCGCGTTGGCGGCGTGGTAGCGCTCCGCGCCACCGGCCAGCACCCGCTTGCGCACTCCGGCCAGCGCCTCGCCGTCCATGGCACCATCCTTAACGCTCGTTAGGCTTAACGAACGTTAGGCTAGCTCACCCGCTCGTGTCGCGGCAACGGCGAACGGGAGCCCCGTGGGGCTCCCGTTCGTGCTGGTGCGTGACGCGTCAGCGCAGGGTGTTCAGCAGGTCCAGACCACCCAGACCGCCGGTGCCCAGGTCCTGGGTCAGGCCGCCGACCGCGGACTTCTCGGCGCTACGGCCGCCGACCTTGGTGTTGCCGTACTTGTCGCCCTTGACGTAGGCGTTGTCGTCCTGGTCGCCGCCCACCGGCGAACCGTAGGAGGTGTCGTCGTCGACGTCGGCCGGGTAGCCGGCGTTGTCGCGGCCGCCCTGGCCGTACCCGTCGTTGCCCTGGTCGCCGGTGTCGCCGTAACCGTCGTTGCCGCGGTCCGGGCTGACCTGGCCGTAGTCCTTGCCGGGCTTGCCGGGCTTCACCGGCTTGCAGTTCTGGTTGTGGCCCTTGTTGCCCTTGTGCTTCTTGTTGTCGCACTCCCCGTAGCCGTAGCCCGGGTCGCCGTAACTCGGCACGCCGCCGTACGCGCCACCGTTGTCGCCGCAGGTGGGACGGGTCATGTGGCGGTAGACGTTCGCGTTCCAGTCGTCACAGTCGCTGCCGCCGAGCATGTAGCCGGGGGTGTAGACCGGAACCAGGTGCTTCTTCCACTGCACCGGCTTGCGGTAGGCGACGCCGCCACCGACGTAGTTGGCGCAGGACCCGTGGGCGCTGGCGTACCCGAGCACGCCCAGCGAGTTGCCGCACGCGTTGATCGGGACGGTGATCGGCGCCGCGACCTGGGTGCCGTTCAGGGTGCCGTGGTTGCTGAAGCTGGTCTGGCCGATCCCGATGCCGCCGGAGCCGGGGAAGAACCCTTCGACGCGCTTGCGGTCGTGCTTGGTCTTGGCCTTGCTCTTGCTCTCGAACGGCTGGGCCTTGCGGGCGAAGCCGCTGCCGCCGCCGACCTGGTTGGCGCAGACCCCGGTCGAGCCGGCACCGCCGATCAGGGCGAGCGCGTTGCCGCAGGCGTTGACCGGGGCGGTGATCGGCACGGCGACCTGGGTGCCGTTCAAGGTCCCGAAGTTGCCGAAGCTGACCTGGTCGGTACCCCCGCCGCCGATGCCGTTCCAGCCGTTCTCCACCCGGTTGGCGGAGATGCCGGTGGCGCTGGCCTTGCCGGCCACCGCCGCGGCGTTGCCGGACACGTTCACCGGGACGGTGATCGGCACGGCGACCTGGGTGCCGTTCAGGGTGCCGCGGTTCTGGGCGGACCGCTGGGTGGTCCCGCCGGCACCGCCGCTCTCCACCTGGTTGGCGCCGACGCCGAAGCTCTGCGCCGAGCCGAGGATGCCGGCCGAGTTGCCGACCAGGTTCACCGGCACGGTCACCGGGATGGCCACCTGGGTGCCGTTGAGGGTGCCGAAGTTGCCGGTGGTGAGCTGGTCGACGTCGGCCTGCGCGGCGGCGGCCGGGGCGAGCAGCAGGGCACCGGCGGCGAAGATTCCGACACTCAGAGTCTTACGAACCCAAGTCTTCTTCATCAGAAAAGGGATGCCTTTCGCAATGGTGATTGTCTTTTCCGCATGGCGCTTTTCTTTTCCGCCCGGAATGCGGGCACAGCGAGGCCCCGGAGCAGTTATCCGGCCTGATTTCGCTGGTGAGGGTGCCTTCTGAAGGCGTCACCCGGGTTCGCCGCTTGTTCGCAAACGGATGGGGAACCGGGTGGAACGGGCGCTCTACCGAGCGCCGGGAGTGTGGCGGGCCGTCGCCGGTCAGGCGCGCACGTCCTCCGGCACCGGCCGGGCGGCCGGGCTATGCCGGTGGACGTGGGACCGGGGCCTGATCTTGCCCTTGGGCGCCCGGATGTTCTCATCGGCCGTCGCGATCAACCCGTAGGCCGCCGGGATCGTCTCGTCGGTTGCCGGGACGGCGAATGCACGCGGGAGCGTCCGTCCCGCGCGGCGCTCCGGTCGCCGCTCCGTCCCCTGGCTGTGGGACGGCATGAGCGAGGAGCCGCCGGGGATGATCACATTGCGATTTTCGGTGCGCTTCATGATTCACCCCTCGTCGTCTACCGGCGGCTGATTAGTCCCTTTAGTAAAGGACCGGCGTATTTGGCCGCTCGGTATTGGTAACGACGGGAGCGCGCGGAAAGTCACGCGGACAAATCGGAAAATCGACCCCAGGAAAGGCAGCGAAAGTCACACCAGCCGAGTACGCGGTCCGGCTCGCAGAACACCGGACGGCAACTGCCTGCCGACCAGTCGCTCCGCCAGCGCCGCCGCCCCGATCAGCCTGTCAAGATCGATACCGGTGTCGATGCCCATGTCGTGCAGCATGTGCACCACCTCCTCGGTGGCCACGTTGCCGGACGCGCCCGGAGCATAGGGACAGCCGCCCAGGCCGCCGGCGCTTGCGTCGAACTCGGTCACACCCAGGTCCAGAGCGGTCAGGATGTTGGCCAGACCGGTGCCCCTGGTGTTGTGGAAGTGGAGCAGGTCCGGGCGTACGGCGGACAGAAGATCGCGGACCCGGCGCGGTGTCGCCATGCCTGTGGTGTCGCCGAACGCGATGCGGTCCGCGCCAGCGGCACGCACCCGGGCGACCAGGCCGGCCACCCGGTCCGGATCCACATCGCCCTCGAACGGGCAGCCGAAACTGGTGGCCACGATCACCTCCAGCGTCGCGCCGGCCTCGTGCACCAGCGGGATGAGCAGGGCGATGTCGTCCAGCGACTCCTCAGTGGACCGGTTCAGGTTGCGGCGGTTGTGGGTGTCACTCGCCGAGACCACCACCTCGATCTCCCGGAACCCGGCGGCCAGGGCACGCTGGGCGCCCCGGGTGTTCGGGATCAGCGCGGAGTAGCGGACGTCCGGGTTGTGCCAGGCCTTCGCCCAGACCTCGTCGGCGTCGGCCATCTGCGGGATCGCGCGGGGATGGACGAACGAGACCGCCTCGATCCGGCCCACCCCGGTCGCGCTCAGCGCGTCCAGCAGCTCGATCTTGGCCATGGTGTCGATCGGCGACTCGTTCTGCAGGCCGTCGCGGGGTGCCACCTCGCGGAGGGAGACGCTGGTCATCACATCCGCCCGTTTCTCATCCGCGCGACGATGCCGGTGTCGTAGTCGCCGGAGCGGAACTCCGGGTTCTCCAGCAGCTCGGCGAAGAACGGCAGGTTGTTCTTCGGGCCAACGATCTTGAATGCGTCGACCGCAATCCGTGCCTTTTGTAATACTTCGTCCCGATTTGAACCGAATACGATCAGTTTGGCCATCAGCGAGTCGTAGTTCTGGCTGACCGTGGTGCCTTCGGCGTAACCGGAGTCGACTCGGATGCCCTCACCCTCCGGCTCGACCCATGTGGTGATCTTGCCGGGGCCCGGGAAGAAGCGTTTCGGATCTTCCGCGTTGATCCGCAGCTCGATCGCATGCCGACTTTGCACACTTCCGATCTTTACCTCTTGTCCGGCGGCGATCCTCAGCTGCGCCTCCACCAGGTCCATGCCGTGGATCAGCTCGGTGATCGGATGCTCGACCTGCAGCCGGGTGTTCATCTCCAGGAAGAAGAACTCGCCGGTCGCCGGATCGAGCAGGCACTCGACGGTGCCCGCGTTGCGATAACCGACCGCCTCACCGGCCCGCACCGCCGCATCCAGCATCCGTTCGCGCAGCTCCGGAGTGACCGCCGGGGACGGCGCCTCCTCCACCAGCTTCTGGTTGCGGCGCTGCACCGAACACTCCCGCTCGGACAGGGCGACCACCCGGCCGTCGGCCAGACCGAGGATCTGCACCTCCACATGGCGGACCCGGGGGAAGTAGCGCTCGATCAGGACCCCACCGTCGCCGAACATCCGCTCGGCGAACACGCGGACCTTCTCGTACTCCCGGACCAGGCCGTCCGCGTCCTCGGCGACGGCCATGCCCATCCCGCCGCCACCGGCCGAGGCCTTCACCATCACCGGAAAGCCGACCTTCTCGGCCGCCGCCAGCGCGGCCTCCGCGCTGCCGGCCGGATCCGGCGATCCGGGCGCGACCGGCACACCGGCCGCGGCCATCAGATTCCGGGCATTGATCTTGTCGCCCATCGCGGTGATCGCGTCGGCGCCGGGTCCGACCCACACCAGGCCGTTGCTTGCCACGGTACGGGCGAAGTCCGCGTTCTCACTGAGGAAGCCGTAGCCGGGGTGCACCGCCTGAGCACCCGTCGACTTCGCGGCGGCCAGAATCGCCTCGGTGTTGCGATAGCTCTCCGCCGGGTTGGCCGGCCCGATGCCGACCGCCTCGTCCGCCTCCCGCACGAACGGCAGATCGGCGTCCACATCGGAGTGGACCGCGATCGTCCTGACGCCCAGACGTCTCGCGGTCCGGATGATCCGGCGGGCGATCTCGCCCCGGTTCGCGACCAGCAGTGACTCGATCATGGCCCTCTTTCCAACTTTGTGAGTCGGTCATCGCCGGGCGCATCCTTGTGGGATCTATCGCCCGGTCAAAGCGTGGATCGTGGCGTCCCGCAGCAGGGCGGCCCGGCGCACCCGGTCCACCTCCCCGCCCAGGAACGGCGTCGAGTTCATCAGGCCGAACGCGGCGTGCGCCAGCACCCGGGCCTCCGGGGCGGGCAGCTCGGGACGCACCCGGGACAGCACGCCCACCCACTCCTCGACGTACAACCTCTGCAGCTTGCGGATCTGCCGGCGCGGATCCTCCGGCAGACGGTCCAGCTCGTGCAGGTGCAGGGCGATCACCGCGGGATTCGCCAGCGCGAAATCCACGTGGAAGTCGATCAGATCGACGAGCGCGGCCTGATCGTCGTCCGGATGCCGGGCCACCCGCTCCCGGCCACCGTCGAGCAGGCCCTCACTGACCGGGATCAGGGCGGCGACCAGCATCGCCTCCTTGCCGGCGAAGTGGTGGTAGAGCGCCGGGCCGGTGACGCCGGCCGCCGAGCCGATGTCGTCCATCGACACGCCGTGATAGCCGCGGGAGGCGAACAGGCCCACCGCGATTTCCAGAATCTCATCGCGGCGTGACCGCCGCCTCGGCGCCGGCGGGGTGGACCGGTGCCGCTGATCTACCGTCGTCACCTGGCAACTGTAACCCGAAGCCGGGCCGGCGCTTAACGGTCGTTCAGCCCATTGATAGCCTCGTTGTGAAGGTTCACCGCAAGCTCCCGGGCCGGGGAGTCCGGCCCCAGACGCTTCACCAGCGGGCTCAGCACCCGCTCCGCCTCCATCACCGAACCCGACCGCAGCAGCGCCTCGGCGACCATGCACTCCATCCGGTCCGCCTCCTCGTCGGCACCGATCTCCCGCAGCCGCTCCGGGGCACCCGCAAGGTACGGCAGGGCGTCGGCGTACCGCTCACGGCGCAGATAGAGGTTGCCGATCTCGAAGGCGAAGATCGAGCGACTCCACCGTACGCCCGGCTGCTCCGCCAGGTCGTCCGGCAGCTCCTCGAACCGCCCCAGCCCCAGCCGGATGACCTCCTCGGCCTGCGGCATGTCATCGGCGTAGTTCAGCGCCATCAACCGGCGACGCAGCACCCGCAGCTCACCGGCCAGGTCGCCGGACTCGTGCAACGACTCGGCGGCGGCCCGGAAGGTCAGTGCCGCCTCGGCGTCCCGGTCCAGGTCGTACAACAATTGACCGGCCTGCTCACCCACCTGACCCCGGCCGGCCGGATTGTCCGCCAGCCCCTCGATCAGGGTCCGGTAGATGCCCAGCGCCCGGTCCGTGTCACCCAGATCCCGGTAGACCGCGGCCAGCAGGAACCGGGTGTCGGCAGCCGCCGACTCGTGGCCCAGACGCTCGAACCCGAGCAGCGCCTCCTCCGCCACCTCAGCCGCCTCCGCCGGGCGATCCGCCTGGTAATAGGCCTGCGCCAGATCCTGCCGGGCGAAGATCCCGGTCTCGTCCCCGTCGTCCAGCCCGCTCAGGATCGCGATCGCCTCGGCGAACTCGTCGACCGCCTCCACCGGCCGGCCCAGCACCATCAGCCCACGCCCACGGTTGAGCCGGGCGCCCAGCGCCGGGCCCTCCAGACCCGCCGCGATGGTCTCGCCGAACGCGGCCACCACCTCCTCGGCATCCTGACTGAGCTGCCCGACCATGGTCGCCACCTCGGCGCTGCGCTGGACCGGGCCGTGCTCCCGGTAGAACGCCCACGCCTCCCGGGCCGCCGCCAAGGCCTCGTCACCCCGGTCGTCCAGCGCCCGGTGATGCGCCCGCACCATCGCGTGATACGCCTGCCGACGTGGGTCACCGACCTCCGCGGCGAACCGGTCCGACCGGTCACCCGCGTCGTTCGCCTCCTCCGGCCGGCCCAACAGACGGAACATCTGCGACAGCCGCAGCCACGCGCTCGCCCGGCTTTTCGCGTCACCGTGCTCGTCATGATGGGCCGCGTTCGCCCGGACGACGGCCAACAGCTCCTCGGTCGGCTCCACGTCACGGGCCCGCAGCACCGCGATCCGGGCTCGCATCATGCTCGCCTCACCGGCGTCACCGGCCGCGTCGAACAGGTCAGCGGCCCGCTCCCACGCCGCCACCGTCTCGGCGAACCGATCGTCCGGCAGCAGGAAACCCCGCGCCGACCAGTACCGCGGCTGATCCTCCGGCACCCCGAACCGGGACTCGAACGCCGCCAGCACCGTCCGGGCCGCCTCGTCCCGGTCCTCGTCCTGACACCGCTCGACCAGGTCCAGCAGCTCATCAGCGGTGGCACTCTCGTCCACCGGCACCGCCTCCGGCTCCACCCTCGGTGCCGGGACCGGCGCCGCCGCCCGCCGGGCCGTCGCCGCCAACGGCAACTCCACCTCGAACGGCGCCGAATTCATCACGTCGACGATCACACCGCTCTGGTGATCGGTGCCGTTACGGGCGTCGAACCGGGCCGCCACCTCAAGCGCGAACTTCTCCAACTCGGCAGCGAGCACGGAAGCCGTGACATCCGGGCGATCCGCCCGGCGGATCAGGGTGTCACCGTGCCCCCGCGCGGTCAGCCGGCGTAACAGCACCACGGCGCCCGCGGCGAAATGCATCGCGGCGGCCGGCGACGGCGCCCGCTCCAGCCAGTCGATGTGCCGCTGCAGGATCTCCAGACCACGGCTCTCGTTACCGGTCCGCGCGCAGAACCGGATGTGCCCGCCGATCTCCCACAGATCCGCCAGATTGTTGCGTTCCAGCAGGTAGGAGCGGCGATGCGCGTCCGCGGCGTCCTGCCGGCGACCGGTCTTCAGGTAGACGGTCATCAGCTCGCCGAGAATCGTCTGCGGCTGCTCGGAACAGGACAGATCACCGGCCAGCACCGGGCCCGCCAACTCGGCGGCCTCCTCGAACCGCTCCGCCGCCGCCAGATGCCGGACCAGCGTCGTCGGGTCACAGCCGGCACAATCCGACAGCGAATCCCGCGGAGCCGCCTGCCACTTCGAGAACCACTCCTCGGCCGCCTCCCGGTCACCCACATGCCGGGCGATCAGATAGCGGTGCTTGAACACCGGCTGAAGGCCGTGCCCCGCCTCCCGGTACCGGCGCTCCATGTCGTCCAGGACCGCGCGGGTCCGCTCCAACGGCACCTCGGGGAACGTGGTCAGCGAACTCACCATGTTCTTGAACAGCCACAGCAGGTTGTGGGTCCAGTGCTGGTGGTATTGACTCGGGTTACGGTCGAAATCGGACACGCACCAGGAGAAGGTGGGGAACGCCTTCACCGGCTCGCCGCCATAGATGTACGACGTCGTCGCGAACAGCCGCGCATAGAACCGCAACGCCGCGTCATCAGTCGAATCCACGTGCCGCAGCACCTGCTCCACCACGGCGATCTGCGCCGACCCGTACGGCAGATGATCCGCCTCGCCGAGCAGATCCCACAGCTCCTGCGCCGTCTTCATCAGGACTCCTCCCCCGGGACGGCCCGGTCCAGCAGGCCCAGGAACGACGTGGTCAACAGGGCCGCGTCGGACGGGCGGATCGGGTGATGGCCGAGCATCAGCGCCTGGCCGTACAACGACTCGACAGCCAGCCCCGCCAGCTCGTCGTCACCGAGCGCCACCACCCGGCGGACCAGCGGATTCCGGTGGTTCAACACCAGCTGCGGGCGCTCCGGCGGAACCGTGCGCGACAACGCGTCCAGCACCCCGCCCCACAGGTCGTCGGCCTGATCACGGCTCGCCGTGAACTCGTCGTGGAACGCCGCCTCCCGGCTCACCAGGTAGAGCGCCGGCAGCGTCACCGGGTCGAAGACCCGCACCACCACCTCGCAGCCCAGCCGGTCCAGCCGCCGCTGGGCGGCCGCCAGGAACGGGCGCAACCGCAACTCGGCCTCGGTGTCCACCGCGGTGAACCGGGTGGTCAGATCGGTCGGATCCAACCGCTCCGCACGCACCTCCGGATCGACGAGCGCCAGCCGCTGGATCAACTCGGCGTCATAGACGTAACCGCCGTTGATCAGCCCGATGTCCTGGGCGGCGGCCACTGCCGCGAGCTGCCGGAACTCGTCAGCCGTCGAGGCGTACCGCAGCACACCGTGCCGGGCCCGGAACTCGGCGAGCGTCACCTCACCCATGTTCGTCTGCATCGGATACCACTGCTCGACCAGCCGCAGCATCTCGTCGTCGTGCAACGCCAGCGCCTTCACCCCGAGATGGTGAATCCGCAGGAACGCCGCCAGCCGGCGCGGATCGGTCGTCGACAACCGCACCAGCCAGCCCCGCAGCTGGTCAGCGATCGCCTCACGGGTCTCGGCGAGCAGGCCGTCGTCGTAGAGGGCCTCGCGGCTCGCGGTCGGCCGCAACTCGGTGCTGTCCACCACGCACCGGGCGAAGAACGCCCACTCCGGCAACAACCCCTCGATGCTCTCCGACAGCAACATCCGCTTCAGGTAGACCCGATGTCCACCCCTCGTCGCCGGGTTCACCGGCGTCGGCAACACGAACGCGGCCCCGGACAAGCCGGCCGCCGGCACATCCAGCTCGATCACATCGAACGGCCGGAAACCCAGCGTGCGCTCGGCGTAGGCGAGACGGGACTCGGGCGGCAACTTCCACGGCACGGTGCCGACGGTCACCTTGCGGTCGTCGACCATCACCCGGGCCGGGAGCAATCCGCCGTACGTCCCAGCGAGCTCGGTCACCGCCTCAGCCGTCAAGTAGTGCTCGGCACCTCGCCGGGGGATCAGCGTGACGGTGGTGCCCGGCTCGCGCTCGTCACCGGGCCGCACGTCATACCGGCCGTCCGAATATCCGGTCCAGAGCACCGGCGCGGCCCCCGCCTGCCGCGTGTGCACCCGGATCTGGTCGGCGACCAGGAAGCAGGAGAGCAGCCCGATCCCGAACTGCCCGAGGAACTCGTGCCGGGCGAACCCCAGCTCGTCACGTTTCGAACTCCGGCCGATCGTGGCCAGCAGCTCGTGCACCTGAGCCTCGGTGAGGCCGATACCGTTGTCGTCGATCCGCAGCGTGCCGTCACCGGTGCCGTCGGACGAGGCGATGGTCACCACGCCGTCATGCGCCGGCCCGACGGCCGTGATCGCATCCACGGCGTTCTGCAGCAGCTCACGGACATACACGCGGGGGCTCGCGTAGAGGTGGTGGCTGAGCAGATCGACGATGCCCCGCAGGTCGACCTGGAACGTGTTGCTCACGGGCGGCACGGTACCGCTTACCACCGACAAAATCAGACCGATATCCCCCGCCGACCCCAATCTCCCGTTTCTCCGGCCGCCGCCGGCCGCCGCCGACCCCTCGGCGGGCAGGCCGTCTCCCGGTTGGCCAGCAGCAGGACGATCACCACCAGCGCCAACATCACCGGCCAGACCCGCTGTGCGGTGGTCCAGTCGGCGTCGACCGGCAACGACCAAGGCGAACTCCGGCCGGTGAAGAACAGGCTCACCACCATGGCGATGCCCTGCGCCACCGGCCCGAGCAGGGCCCCGCCGGCCTCGTCCCGATATCGCGCCCCGACCGCCGCGACCGCCACCGGCAGCAACCCGCACACCGCCGCCTGCAGGGTCACGAACCCGGCCGGCCAGGTCACCGACGGCCCGGCGCCGGCCCGCACGGCGGCGTGCAGCACCACCCAGACCAGCATCGACGGGACCAGCAGCAGCACCAGGCGCAGCCACTGCCGCCGCCACCGGGGAACCGGGGTGATCACCGTCGACGCCATCAGGTCCGGCAGGGCGAACCCGGCAGCGGCCCCGAGCACGCCCGCGCCGATCAGCAGACCGGTCACCGCCATCCGGGGATGCGGCTCGGCGACCAGCAGCGTGGGCGACTGCACGAACCCGGCCAACGCCACCGCACCGGCGAACGGCCACCACGGCACCGCCCGGGCCAGGTGCGCAGCCAGGGTCAGGATCACCGGCAGACTCCCCGGTCCGCTTCGAACGACGTCTCCTCGGGTTCCTCCGCGGGGATCGGGGGCGGTGTCAACGTCACACCGAGCCCGGCCAGAGCGGTGGCCGACGGGTCGAGCACCTCGGACCAGCGGCCGGCGAGGTGGGCCGAGACCTCGTCCTGCGGCTTGGCCAGCAGACTCGCGGCGGCATCGGCCTCGGCCGACCCGTACCGGACCCGCGGAACCGTCAGCGGCTCAGCCGGTGCGACCTGCCCCAGCAGCCACAGCGCGACCACCGTCCGGTGCTGGCCACCAGCGTCACAACTCCGCCAGGACATCAGGTCGTCCCGCCGAAGGATCCCCACCGAGGTGGCGACGTAGTCACGCATCAGCCTCGTCCGGGAGTCCTCCGCCCAGCGCCCCAACCGGCCCCAGGTGTCACCGACCACCAGCTCCGGATGACCCGGGGTGAGCGGCCGGTGGTCGTCCGACCTGGAGATCTGCCGGATCGCCGGCCGCTCCGCGTCGGCCGGCAGCAGTCTGGACACCGGCTCGACCGCCTGCCGCCACTCCTCGATCCAGTGCTCGTATCCGGGAAGAGCGCAGTAGCGCACCCTCTCATGGGTCTGGCAGACCAGCATGTCGGGTGTGGTGAACGGCTGGGACGCTCCGGCGTCGGACAGATCCGGGGCGGCCGCCTCCTCCCGTCGCACGGCGAAACCGGAAACCACCACGGCCACCACAGCGATCACCGCGGAAGCCTTCGGAACCGCCTCCCGGCACACGGCGGCGACAGCCAGCGCCAGCAGGCCGAGCAGGTAGAGCAGGTGCCATTCGAAGGCGTAATCCACGCCGTAGTCGCCCCAGCCGAAGAGCGGCACGGGGAACAGGACGTTTCCCCAGTCGCCTTGACTCTGATTCGCCATCAGGAGCGCGAAAAGGATCCCGACGAAGCCGACGATGGTCAGCGCACCGGCCGCCGGGTGGGGCAGAGCCCGGCCCACCGCGATCCCCACGGCGGCACCGATCGCCGGGACGACCGCCGGCACCAGCGCGGTCCAGGGATCGAACGCTCCGGCCGGCCCAGACGGCAGCAACAGCACCAGGTCGACGACATAGACGAGGGCACCGATCGCCGCCGCCGCCGGCACCGCCACCAGCAGTGCGATGCTGCGGCGCCCGGGACCGGCGGGCATCGTCCGGGTGCTCTCCTCGGCACCGGCCCGCTGATCGCGGCTGGCCGCCATGTGGGTGGCCAGCAGCAGCGCGGCCGCCAGCACCATCGACCCCATCCCGGTGTTCTCGTGGAAGGTCTCCCACGTCTGCATCCGGGTCCAGGACCAGACCAGGCACAACGCGATGGCCAGCACGATGCCGATCCAGACGAGGGGGTCGTGCCACAGCCGGCGGGCCTCGGCCCGGGCCAGTGCCGTCGTCGCCACCCGTGCGGGCGGCGCCGGGCGCTCCGCGATGAGCGTCATCGGGTCACCTCGACGGCGACGGCACTGCCGAGCAGCAGCAGGTAGCCGTCCTCGATCGTCGGCCGGGCCGCTTCACCGCCGGCCGGCTGCCGGCCGATCGTCCGGTAGAACCCGTCGGCATTGCGCCAGTACGCCGCGCTGCCCCGCGGTGGCGCCTCGGAGAGCCACACCTGCCCGGCGGCGATGCCGGCCAGCTCGCGAGGGCTGCCCTGGAAGACCACCCGGCCGCCGCTCATCACCACAACCCGCTCGCAGAGAGCGCCGACGTCCTCGGTCTGGTGGGTGGAGAGCAGCACGGTCCGCCGCTCACCGATCCGCGAGACCAGCGCCCGGAACAGCATCCGCTGCTCGGGGTCGAGACCGACGGTGGGCTCGTCGAGAATCACCAGCTCCGGGTCGCCGAGCAGCGCCTGGGCGAGACCGAGGCGCTGGCGCATGCCGCCGGAGAGTTTGCGCACCTTGGTCCGGGCCCGGTCGGTGAGCTCCACCTCGTCCAGCACGCGCCGCACCTCGGCCCGCCGCTGCCGGGTATCAGTGATCTCCTTGAGCACGGCGACGTAGTCGAGCAGGGCGTACGCCGTGAAGTTCGGGTAGAGCCCCGGGTTCTGGGGAAGGTATCCGATCCGGCGGCGCACCTCGGTCCGCTGCTCCTGCACGGACGGGTCGAACCCGTGGATCCGGATCGTCCCGTCGTCCGGGCCGAGCGCGGTGGCCAGACATCGGAGGAAGGTGCTCTTGCCCGCACCGTTCGGCCCGAGCAGACCGGTCACGCCCACGCCGATCGTCATGTCGACGGCGTCGAGCGCGATCATCGAGCCGTAACGTTTGGACAGTCCGCTGACGGTCACCGTGGTCATCGGCGCTCTCCCAGGTCGAAGCGGCCACGCCGCTGGATGAGGACGACCGTGGCGACCAGCGCCGCGGCGAGATAGCTGAGTTGTGCGGAAGGACCGAACATGACCGGCACGAAGGCCTCGCTCCGGGTCACATAGACGCCGAGCACGCCGGTGCACCAGAGCGCACCGAGCAGGCCGGCCGCGGCGGGCAGTGGCATGGCCGTGGCCAGTGCCAGGGATCCGATGCAGAGCAACAGGGCGGGCAGCAGCCAGGCAGCCGCGAACCAGACCGGACCGGACACCAGCAGCGCGGCGATCACGGTGGTCACTGAGGCGACACCGACGACCGAGACCGCCCGCCACAGCACCAGGGCCGGGCCGGCCGCCGGCGTCGTGCCGGTGATCTCGTGCATCGGGTCGACGGAGGGACCGTAGGCCCCGGAGACCGCGATCACCGGCAGGACCGGCGCGAGGATCAGGAACAGATAACCGGCTCCGGTGCCGTCCCCGGTCCAGGTGAGCAGGGACGCGGAGACCGCGAGCCCGAGAACGAGAAGGGTGGCCAGCAGCCATGACCAGCGCAGCGCCGGGGTCGCGGTGAGCAGGCGGATGCGGTGCTCGGGCAGGCCGGCCCGGGTCAGCAGCCGCTGCACCGGCCCCGGCTCGGGCGCGTGGATGTTGTCGTAGACGATCGACCAGTTGCCGGTCATCCAGGTGATGTCGATCGGAATCCGCCCGCGACAGTCGGCGCAGGCCAGCATGTGCGCCTCGACCGCCATCACACGGCTGGGCTCGAGAGCACCGCGCTCGTACTGCCCGAGAAGGGTTGGGTCGACGTGCCATTCGGTGGTCATGCCAGCAGCTCCCTCAGTCGCGTCCGGGCGCGCATCAGCCTTGTCTTCGCGGTGCCCTCGGGGATGCCCAGCAGTTTCGCCGCCTCCCGCACGGTCAGCCCGTCGAGCGCGGTCGCCTCGATCAGGCTGCGCAGCTCGGGGGAGAGCCGGTCGAGTGCCGGCCCAAGGGCGCCGTGCTCGACACCGAGCAGCACCAGCTCCTCAGCCGACGGTGTGGTGGCGACGTCGTCGGCCGGATCGGCCGCCGGATCGATCAGCCAGCGGTGGGCCGGGCCCCGCAGCGCCGAGACGAGCCGCCGGACGGCGATGGTCCACAGCCAGGCGGCGGCGTCGGCGGACCGCTCCTCATACTTCTTCGCATCGCTCCAGACCGCGACGAAGGTGTCCTGAATGGCGGCGTCGATGACGTCCGGGTCGGCACATCGACGGCGCAGTCGGGCGCGCAGCCAGCCGGCATGCCGATGGTGCAGCAGCCGCAACGCCGCGGTCTGCTCGGCGGCGATGGCGCGCAGCAGCTCGGCATCGCTGCTCTGCTCGCTGACCGGGGGCACCGGTTGCTTTCTCCGTCGCACATCTGGACTATCGCCGACGGTCCCGGATTTGGTTCACGCAAAAAGACGGCGCTGCCGGAGAGGCAGCGCCGTCAGGGATTCTTCTCAGCTCAGACCGCCGGGTTCCGGCCCCTTCGCGATCGGAGCCCGGACCAGGTTGCCCCACTCCGTCCAGGAGCCGTCGTAGTTGCGGACCTGCGGATAGCCGAGCAGATGGCGCAGCACGAACCAGGTGTGGCTGGACCGCTCACCGATCCGGCAGTAGGCGATGATGTCGTCCGCCGACTCCAGGCCCAGCTCGTCCCGGTAGATCTTGATCAGCTCGTCGTGCGGTTTGAAGGAGCCGTCCTCGTTCGCCGCCGACTTCCACGGTTTGCTCACCGCGCCCGGGATGTGCCCGCCGCGCAGCGCGCCCTCCTGTGGATAAGCCGCCATGTGGGTCAGCTCACCGGTGTACTCCTGGGGTGAGCGCACGTCGACCAGCGGGCGCCCGCTGGAGATGTGCCCCATCACCTGGTCGCGGAAGGCCCGGATCTCGGCGTCGTTGCGGACCGGGACCGGATAGTCGGCGGCCGGGCGGGCCGTCTTCTCCCGGGTCAGGGTGCGCCCCTCGGCCGCCCACTTCTGCCGGCCGCCGTCGAGCAGCCGCACATCGCGGTGCCCGAAAAGACTGAAGACCCAGAGTGCGTACGCCGCCCACCAGTTGAAGTTGTCGCCGTAGAAGACGATCGTGTCGTCCCGGCCGATGCCCTTGGCCGCACACAGCTCGGCGAACGCGGCTGGGGTGAGATAGTCCCGGCTGATCTGGTCGTTCAGCTCCAGATGCCAATCGACCTTGACCGCGCCGGGGATGTGGCCGGTGTCGTAGAGCAGCACGTCCTCGTCCGACTCGACGACGACGAGACCGGGCGTTTCCAGATTCTCGGCGAGCCACTCGGTGGTGACCAGTTTCTCGGGATGCGCGAACGCCTGAAGCGCCTGCGCCGGATCGTTCGAAACGGACATGCCGTCAACGCTAACGCTCGGGAGGTGGTCCCCGCCCGCCTGTGGATAACTGGATGAACTCGTCAGGGCGGGTGCCTAAGCTCGCTCCATGTTGCTTCGGATGTCCACCTTGCTGCTCAAGACCCTGCGTGAGGAGCCGGCGGACGCGGAGGTGCCGAGTCACCGCCTCCTCGTGCGCGCCGGGTTCATCCGCCGCGCCGCTCCGGGCGGCTACACCATGCTGCCACTCGGCAAACTGGTCCTCGACCGGATCAGCGCGGTGATCCAGGAGGAGATGCTCGCCGTCGGCGGGCAGGAGGTCGCGTTCCCGGCGCTGCTGCCCCGCGAGCCCTACGAGGTCAGCAACCGGTGGGCGGAGTATGGCGATCTCCTGCTCACGCTGACGGACCGGCGCGGAGCCGAGCATCTGCTCGCGCCCACCCACGAGGAGATGTTCACCCTGCTGGTGCGGGACATGACCGGTTCCTACCGGGACTTCCCACTGCTCCTCTTCCAGTTCCAGACGAAATTCCGGGACGAGGCACGCCCCCGCGGTGGCCTGCTGCGCGGCCGCGAGTTCCTGATGAAGGACGCCTACTCCTTCGACCTCTCCGAGGCCGGACTGATCGAGGTGTACGGGCGGATGCGCGCCGCCTACCAGCGCGTCTTCAACCGGATCGGCCTGGAGCACACCATCGTCTCGGCCACGTCCGGCGCGATGGGCGGCTCGGCGTCCGAGGAGTTCCTGGCGGCGGCCGAGGTCGGGGAGGACACCTTCGTCGGCTGCACCGTCTGCGACCACGCCGCCAACACCGAGGCGGTGATCACGCCGGTGCCCACCGTTCCGGCGGTGACCGCACCCGCCCTGGAGGTGCACGACACCCCGGAGACACCGACGATCGCCGCGCTGGTCGAGCTGGCCAACAGCCGGCGGCTCGGGGGCCGCGACGACTGGACGGCCGCGGACACCCTGAAGAACGTGGTGGTCACCGTGCACCACCCCGGCCGTGATCCGGAGCTGTTGGCGATCGGTGTGCCCGGCGACCGCGAGGTCGACATGAAACGGCTGGAGGCCGCGCTGTCGCCGGCCACCGCAACCCTGTTCGACGACTTCGACGCCCAGCCCGACCTGGTCAAGGGCTACATCGGGCCGCAGGGCATCAAGATCCGCTATCTCGCCGATCCCCGTGTCGCCCCCGGCACGGCGTGGCTGACCGGCGCCAACGAGCCCGGCCGGCATGCGACGAATGTGGTGGCCGGGCGCGACTTCACCCCCGACGGGACGATCGAGGCCGCCGAGGTGCGGGCCGGTGACCCGTGCGCGGCCTGCGGCGAGGGCACGCTGACGATGCGCCGGGGCATCGAGATCGGGCACATCTTCCAGCTGGGCCGGCGATACACCGACGCGTTCGGGCTCGACGTGCTCGGTTCCGACGGCAAGCCGGTCCGGCCGACCATGGGGTCGTACGGCATCGGTGTCTCCCGGGCCGTCGCCGCGATCGCCGAGCAGCATCACGACGATCGCGGGCTGGTCTGGCCGGCGGCGGTCTCGCCCGTCGACGTGCACGTCGTCGCGGCCGGCAAGGACGGTCAGGTCGAGGCGGCGCTGCGACTCGGCGAGGCTCTGTCCCGGGCCGGTGTCCGCGTTCTCGTCGACGACCGGCCCAACGTGTCGGCCGGGGTCAAGTTCACCGACGCCGAGCTGATCGGCGTCCCCTGGGCGGTGGTGGTGGGCCGGCGTCTCGCCGAGGGCTGGGTGGAGGTCCGCGAGCGGCGCACTCAAAAACGGAAGGATGTACCCCTCGATGACGTAGTGGGTGTAATCACGACGGACCTCGGGTAACTGCGCGGTGACGGTGTTTCACCGGCAACGGCATACGGTGCTGACGGCGTTCGGTACTACGGCGTTTCGCCGGCGACGGCGTTCGGTGGAAGTCGGCGACGGCGTCCGGCGGTACAGGAGTCGGCGGTAACGGCGGTTGCCGGTGACCGTATTCAGTAGTGACGGTATTCAGTGGCGGTGGAAGGCGGAGGCATGGTCAGGCTGGTCGCTGACGCGATGACCCGGCAGGTCGTCTACCTGCCGGAGGACACACCGCTGGACGAGGCGGCGCAGGCCATGCGGGACCAGCGGATCGGCGACGTGGTCGTCACCCGGGGCGCCACACTCGCCGGCATCGTGACCGACCGCGACATCGTGATCCGGGCGGTCGCCGAGCATCAGGCGCCGGCCACCACCACTCTCGGTTCGATCGCCTCTCGCGAACTGCTGATGGTCGAGCAGAGCGCCACCGTGGAGGAAGCCGTCCACGCGATGCGGGATCGGGGCGTACGCCGCCTGCTCGTCTGCGACGCCGACCGCAACCTGGTCGGCATCCTCAGCCTGAGCGACATCGCCCTGCTTCCGTTCTCGTCAGCGGCCGCCTGACCCCGACACCGGCGCCCGACACCGGCTTGCACGCCACGGACCGTTCCGCAAGAGGTATGTGCCCCGGTCCATGACAGGCGGGCAAACCGCGCGGGCCGACCGACCCGGACCGCAACGGGTGAGGCGACCGGCCCGGTCCGTAAGGGGTGGGCCAGACCGACCCGGATCGTGACGGAT
Organism: Actinoplanes sp. G11-F43; assembly: GCF_050589265.1. Taxonomy (NCBI): domain Bacteria; kingdom Bacillati; phylum Actinomycetota; class Actinomycetes; order Micromonosporales; family Micromonosporaceae; genus Actinoplanes; species Actinoplanes sp. G11-F43. Next base: position 31,129 of record NZ_JBNZCE010000001.1, on the reverse strand, counting down.
GGGTAGGCCGATCGGACGCCGCCGGACGGTGGGCCGATCCGACACCGCCGGACGGTGGGCCGATCCGACGCCGCCGGATGGTAGGCCGATCGGATACCGCCGGACGGTAGGCCGGTCCGGCGCTGCAGGACAGGCAGGCCGGTCCGACGCTGTGATTGGACTGGCCCGTGGCGCACGAACAGACCGGATCGGGGCGGGCGAGGCGGTCGGACCGCGACTGGTTGTTCGCCGGGGCGCGCGTAGGGTCGAGATCGTGAGTGACATGCCGCCGAAGTTGGCCGAGATCGTTGACGAGTTCGCCTCCGCGCCTCGGGACGTGGTGCTGGAGATGCTGTTGGAGTTCTCCGACGCGGTGCCGGCCCTGCCCGCCGATCTTGTCGGGCACGAGGGGATGGAGCAGGTTCCGGAGTGTCAGACGCAGTTCTTCCTGAAGGCGATCGTGCAGCCGGACGACACTGTGGTGACCCACTTCGACTGCCCGCCCGAGGCGCCGACCACGCGCGCTTTCGCCGGCATCCTCGCGGAAGGACTCGCTGGGGCATCCACGGCGCAGGTTCTGGCCGTACCGGATGATCTCTATGCCCGGATGGGTCTGTCCCAGGCGATCAGCCCGCTGCGGGTGCGGGGCGGGACCGCGGTCCTGGCCCGTCTCAAGCGGCAGGTCGCCGAGCAGACCGCGGCCCACGACTGACCGCTCACGACTTTGCCGAGGCCACTTACCGGCTCTACGGTGCCCCGGTCACCCATTCTGCGGTAGCTGGTCACCCGCTTTGCGGTAGCCGGGCACCGGCTTTGCGACGATCCCCTCAAGACGGAGTGACGTGGATATTCAGGTCTGGTCCGATGTGATCTGCCCGTGGTGCTACATCGGTAAGCGTCGGCTCGAGAACGCGCTACGGTCCTTCGATGGTGCGGTGACGGTGACCTACCGGGCGTATCAGCTGGATGCCTCACCGGTGTCGGAGCCCCTCCCCCTCAAGGCGGTGATGGCCGCGAAGTTCGGTGGACCGGAGCAGGTGGAGCAGATGTTCGCCCAGGTGACAGCGATCGGTGCCAGTGAGGGCCTAACGCTGGACTTCGACCGGGCGATCGCCGCCAACACCTTCGACGCGCATCGACTGATCGGCTGGGCCGCGACACACGAGCGCCAAGCGGACATGCTGGATGCCCTGCAGCGGGCGCATTTCACCGACGGCATCGACATCGGCGCGTCGCCGGCACTCGCATCGGTCGCCGGTTCGGTCGGGCTGGACGCCTCCGAGGCGCTGGCCTACCTGGAGTCGGAGGCCGGCACGAGCGCGGTGCACACCGACATCGAGGAGGCGCGAGAACTCGGGATCACCAGCGTTCCGACGTTCGTGATCGACGGCAAGTACGCCGTGCCGGGCGCACAGGAGTCGAGCACCCTGCTGTCGGCCTTCGAGGAGATCACCCGGCGCGAGGATGCCAGCGCCGGACGATGATGTTTCACGTGAAACATCATCAACACCCGTCAGGACACCTCGCGCGCCAGGCCGTCGATCACCTCGGCGTTCGGTAGCGCACCGAGCGCCGGGCCCGCGATGGCGATCTTGCTGTGCCGGACACCGGAACCGATGATCACGTGCGGGACGGCCACCACCCGGGAGTCGACCAGGATCGGCCAGTCCGCGGGGAGGCCGATCGGGGTGATCCCGCCGTACTCCATTCCGGTCAGCGAGACGGCGTCGTCCATCGGCGCGAAGCTCGCCTTACGCACGTCGAGGTGACGCCGGACCACGCCGTTGACGTCAGCCCGCGTGGTGGCGAGCACGATGCAGGCGGCATACCGGGTGACCCCACCGCGGCTACCGGCGACGATCACACAGTTGGCGGATTCGGCCAGGCTCACCCCATACGCCTCACAGAACGCGGCCGTATCCGCCAGCGTGGGATCGATCGGCGCCACCAGCACCTGATCGGCGTCGATCGGGCCCTCCACCGGCCACACCGTCAGCGCCTTGGCCACCGGCGGGGCGAGCAGGTCGGTACGCGACTGGGCGGATTCGGTCTGCAGGCTTCCCATCATGTCGTCATCCTTGCCCACCCAGACGGCATCGGCACACCGACCCACCCCACATCTCACTCCGGCGCTCGGCCCAGCCCACCCGCAGTCGACCCACCAGCCCGGCAACGACCGGCCTCACCACGGCCGGTCAGCAACAGAACAACCGGTGGTGGCCGATCGTGAAGATGACGGATCAATAGCCGGAAGCCACGGGCCGTCCGGCGTGTGAGGGCCGTCTGATTGACGACGGGACGACGCTGGAGGCAAAGGCGGCGGCGTTGGCTTTGAAGGAAGCGGCGACGTTGGCCATGGAGGCGAGGAGGCAGCAGCGTCGGTTATAAGAGCGAAGGAGGCAGCGGTGTCGGTCATGGGGGTGAAGAAACGACTGCGAGACGCCATGGAGGCGAAGAAGACGACCACGGACGGCCATGGCAGCGCGGATCAGTCCAGGGCCGCAGCCGCGGTGCGTTGGAAGCCAAATACTCGCGTGATGGCATTTCAGGACGCGACATCCCCAGCGGGACAGTAGACCCGAACCGGAGCAGACGCAGCCAAATCGGCGGGCGTGAAACGCACGTATCGGCAAAGTCCTCAGTTCGCGGCGGATCATGCCGACCGTCAGAGGTTGTGAGGGATCGCCGCCAAGCACGCATCGGGACCGTCAGTGGCCTCGCGTTACTGGGCGGCGCCACAGCACTCGTCGCCGTCGCTGGTGGCCATCACTCGATCTTCGCGACCCTGCTGCTCGGGCTGCTGTCGATCGTGATGGCGCATGCCCTCGTGGTCGAGATCCAACGGCAGGCCCGCCGCATGTCGCAGATCGTCTGGTACCGCACCGACACGATCAACACCGTGCTGCTCGCCTGCTGGGCGATGATCTCCGCCGCGGCCACCAACGTGCCGGCGCTGTCGTGGCACGTCCGAGCGCTCACCGCGGTCCTGGCCGTCGGTTACGCCGCGGCCTGCGCCTACTTCGTGGTCGAGCGCCGCCGCGCGGTCGCCGACCCGTTCCGCCCATCGCCGATCCCACTGTCCGCGACGGTCGAGACGTCCCCGCGGTCCGCGACGATCGAGACGTCCCCACTGTCCGCGACGGTCGAAGCATCCCCACGGTCCACGACAGTCGAGACGTCCCCGCTGTCCGCGACGGTCGAGACGTCCCCACGGTCCACGACAGTCGAGGCATCCCCGGCAGGGCCCTCGGCAGAGGCGGACCGCGACACGGTCCCCGGCTCCGCGCGATCGGTCTGACCCGACACCGCCTGCTCCAAGGCCGCCGGACCCGACGTCGTCGTCTGGGTCGGTGTGGACGCTGGCGGCGCCTGTGTCGACATCGCCGACTGGCCTGAGATTGTCGGCAGGACCACCATCAACGGCGGCACCGGCACCCCGCTGGTCTCGATCGGCAGCTCGGGGACCGGCAACCAGTCCACCCCGATCTGCTCCGGCCCGAAGCCGTCGTCATGCCCGACCCGGGGCTCCCCGTCGGCGACGCTGACCGTGAAGACCGACGTCATGCCGGACGGGTAGGGCATCTCCAGCACATATCGAGCAGCGCTGACGACCAGACCCGTCTCCTCGAACACCTCGCGCCGCAAGGCCTCCTCAGCCGTCTCCCCCGGGCGCAGCCCACCGCCGGGAAGGGTCCACCACTCGCCGCCACCGGATCGCCGGCTGCGCTCGTGCACCATCAGCACACGGCCGTCCCGCACGATCACGGCGGCGGCCCGTCTTCGTTCGTTCACGCCTTGCAGGCTAACCGCATGAATCGAGCCCCGCAGAGTTCCTTCATTCCTCTGTGGATAACCGGCACAGCCGAAGAACGGGCATATGTGGACCTACGCCTGCGGAACGGTGACCAGCAGATACGTCCGGTCCGTCAACAACTCCAAGGTCAACGGAACTCCGGTACGAGCGGCGAGGAACGACAACGCCGGCCCAGTGGGCTCGCTCACTCCGGGGCCGTACCCCGTACCGGCAAGCAGTCCCGCGGCGATCAACTCGGACCGGAACCCGCCCGCATCGCTGCCACCGGCCTCGTCCGGCGCCGAGGTGTCCAGATCGAGCGCGAGATCCCCGTCACGGAACACCAGGAGCCGGCCCGGATCCCCACCCCCGCCGCGGTACGCCAGCACCTCCCCACCGTCGGCCGAGAGCGGCTGGACGATCTCCCGGGTGACACCGAGGGTCCCGTTGTCCTCCACGATGATCGACCAGTCGCCGACCCGGGCGATGCCGAGGAAGAACCGGTTCCGGACACCCGCCTCCCCGTCGCCGGGCCCGATCACCCGATGCCACTCGACCCGCTGCAGCTCCTGGCCACCGAGCCGTTCGATCAGGTCGTACGGCGTGATGTCCCGGATCATGGTGAAGCAGAACCCGTGGGTGAGGTCGGCGCTCCGGTCCGGCCATCCGAGATCCGGCGACGGGCCGACGGACGGCAGCGACTCCAGCGGAGCCGGCGATCCACAGGCGGTCATCGAGGCCAAGGTCAGGAGCAGGACGGCGCGACGTCTCACCCGATCAGTAGATCAAAGATCATGCCTTTGGTACGCCCCCCGAAACGGTCAGCGCGACTCCTCCAGCCGCCGCACCGCGGCCATGACGATGCTCCGCGTCATCTGCTCGCTGATCTTGCCGGCGGAAAGAGCAACGTTGAAGTCCAGAATCACCACCTTGCTGCCGGAACGCACCGCCGCGATCCGGTCGTCGAGGCGATGTTCGTCACCCTCGGCGTCGATCACCGGCTCGGACTGCGCGGCCAGCAGCAAATCGTCCCGGCCGGAATCGGGTCGAGGAGCCGGTAACGCAGCACGGCGGAGGGGATCACCACCGACCGTGGACCACGGGGCCGGTAGTCGGTGACCGTCTCCTCCGGGCAGGCCGTCACCGCGGCCCGCAGGCCGTCCATCAGCCGTCGCGCCCCGTCGTCGTCCGGGAAGAGCAGAATCGTCTGCTCGATGTATCCGCCCGCCCCGACGCGCCCGCCTCCCGGTAGATGACATGCACCTGGCGGTACATTCCCGCCATCTCGGCGACACCGGGCGCCCGCCCGCACGGTGGCGGCAGCATCGCGACCTCGGACTCCTCGGGAAACCAGCTCTCCCCGGTTTCGACCGGCTTCAGGAACGCCGAATCCGGGATCACCGACGGCAATACCACCGCGGGGGCCTCGGGAGCCGCTTGCGGGAGGCCGGAATGGAGAAAGGGAACGGTGAGCACAGCCACGACGGCCAATGCCGATCCGGCCGCGGCCATTCGCACCCGGCCACGGAGGTCCTCCGGCATCGGGGTCATGTCGGCGTCCGTCTGCAACGCGGTGAACATCTCGTCCAGTCGTGTGCCCATCACTGCACCTCCACCATGTCGGCCACGACACCGTTCGCGGCCAGCAGGCCGGCCAGCGTTCCCCGGGGCCGTGACAACCAGGATTTGACGGTGTTCTCGGAGACGGCCATCTCCTCGGCGATCCGCGCCACCGGCAGGTCGTAGAGGTAGAACAGCGCCACCGCCTGACGCTGCCGGGCCGGCAACTCCCGCAGGGCGCCGGTGAGCAGGACGGTGTCCTCATTCGGTGGCCTCACCGGCGGGGGCGCACTGGTCCGGGAGAGGACGGCCAGCCAGTTGCGGCTACACCGCCAGCGATCGGTGGCCAGCCGGGAGACGGTGAGCCGCACTCAGGCCTCAGGGGCCGGATGGGCGGCCACGGTTCGCCAGTGCCGCCATGCCCTGGCGTACGCCTCCTGCACCACATCCTGGGTGTCACCGGGGTCGCCAACGAGCGCGTAGGCGTACCGCAGCACCCGTGTCAGGGTCTGCCGGTAGAAGTCATCGAAGCTCTCCGCGTTGCGCATTCCGGCTCCTTCGCGGGGTCGGCACCGTCACATCGTTCACGGTCGACCTCCCACCCAGGTTGCGCCGCACACGAAAAATACCGCCCGGTCTTCCGGACGGCGTCGAAGGTGCGATGCGTATACGCGGATTTGAGCAATGCGGCTCACGAACTGAACCGCATGTTCCGAAGCCAGAAGTGGTTCGTCAAGGGCTTACTCGGTGACCCCGACGCCGAGCAATAATCATCGGCGGGATCGGGACCAAGAAGGTCCCACTAATCTTGGACTTGCAAACGACCTGGTCACAGGCCTGGAAAGTGGAGCCCAGGGGACTTGAACCCCTAACCCCCGCCTTGCAAAGGCGGTGCTCTGCCAGTTGAGCTAGGGCCCCGTGACCCGCGACTAGCGCAGGTCAGGAGCAGTGGTGGCCTCGTGCCACAGGGCACGCTCGTCGCTGGAGGCCTTGACCTTCTTGACCACCAGGGCCGCCACACCGACGACACCCGCGATGATGAGGAGCTTCTTCAGCACTGAACTACACCCCTTTGCAGCGACTAAACGAAGACTACTCGAACCACGGACGCCATCCGCAAGCGAAAGGCCGACGGTGGTCACCGTGATGCGGGGTCTCCGGGGGCTCGGCCCCCGGAGCAGAAAGACGAGTGACCCCGGTCCGCGCTCTCCGCGGACAGGGGTCACCTGTCGCTCGTGGGGCTAGATGGAATCGAACCATCGACCTCAGAGTTATCAGCTCTGCGCTCTAACCGACTGAGCTATAGCCCCTCACCTGCGGAAGGAACATTACCGCATCGGGTCGCGGGGCTCCAAAGCGGGGTCCCCGCAACCCGATGGCGAAACGTCAGTCCCGCTCGGCCAGCGTCAGCTCGATGCCGCCGACCAGGTCGGCGCACACGTTGTAGATGAACGCGCTCAGCGTGGCCAGCGCGGTGAACAGCACCACGTTGACCGCGCCGATCAGCATCGACGTGCCGATGACGCCCCAGGCGGTGATCCGGAAGGTGCCACCGGTGGCGCTCTCCGTGCCGCCGCTGGCGGTCACCAGGTCCTGGAGGTTGCCGTTGACCGAGCTCCACACACCCATCGTGTCGAGGGCGAGGTAGAGCACCGAGGTCGCGACGACGACCACGATGAAGAGCACGATCGACACCGCGAACGCGAACTTCATCACCGACCACGGGTCGATCCGCTTGAGGTTGAGCCGGGCGCGGCGCGGGCCGCGCGCGGCGGCCGACGACACGGTGGACCGTGCCGACCGGACCGCCTCGGAGACACGGGCCGCTCCGACCGCTGCGGCACCGCCGGCGGCCGGGGCCGCCGTGGTGGTGCCACCGGTCCGCTGCTTGGCGGCGCCGGGCGCGGGCGGCGTCACGGTCGCCGACGCGGCGGCGGGCCGTGCCGTGGCCGGCGGGCTGCCGGGCGTGGTCGATCCGGTGGTGCTGCCCGGTGTGCGGCCGGGGGTCGTCCCCGGAGCCGCACCCTTACCCTTGGTGACGACCGGCACCGAGGCCGAGCCCTTCACCGGCGGCTGTCCGCCGCCTGGCCGCTTGTCCGCGCCGTCGGTGCTGCCGGCCGCGGGTTCACCGGGCGGCGGCGCCATGCCCGGCGCCCTGGTGAACTTCGGCGGGGACGGGGCATCGGCGGGTACAGAGGCGCGCCCCGTGGTCTCACGCCCGTTCGGTGCGGCAGTGTCCTTCTTCGCCGCATCGTCCGGAGTCGCTGAGGTCCCCGTGCCCCCCGACTTCGCCTGTGTCTCCGGCATCAACTAGTCCTGTTCGTCAGGCTCGTCGGCATTGCGAGCAAGCGCCACGATGGTTACACCTTCTGGGAGGTCCATCAGCTTGACCCCCATTGTGTTCCGATCCCGTGTGCGCCGTACAGGCTTCACGGGAGTCCGGATGACACCACCATTGCTGGTGATGGCAAACAGTTCATCCTCCGGGCTGATCACCAGAGCGCCGACAAGTCCACCACGACGCTCAGTGATCTTGGCGGTCAGCACCCCCTTGCCACCACGGCCCTGCACCGGATACTCCTCGATGGGCGTCCGCTTCGCATACCCACCATCGGTGGCGACCAACACATCCATGTCGGGTCGAACCACCTCCATGGCGAGAAGCTCATCGGCCTCACCGAACCGCATACCGATCACACCGGACGTCGCACGGCCCATCGGCCGTAGCGCCTCGTCAGTGGCATTGAAGCGGATGGCCTGGGCTTTCTTGGAGACGAGCAGCAGATCGTCCTCCGGAGCCGCCAGCGCAGCGCCCACCAATTCGTCATCCTCCCGCAGGTTGATGGCGATGATGCCACCGCTGCGGTTGGAGTCAAATTCGTCCAGGCGCGTCTTCTTCACGAGCCCATTCTTAGTGGCGAGCACAAGGTAGGGCGCGACCTCGTAGTTCGGGATCTGGATGATCTGCGCGATCTGCTCATCCGGCTGGAAGGCCAGCAGGTTCGCGACGTGCTGTCCCTTGGCCACCCGGCTCGACTCGGGCAGTTCGTACGCCTTCGCCCGATATACCCGGCCCTTGTTCGTGAAGAACAGGATCCAATCGTGGGTCGAGATCACGAAGAAGTGCGAAACGATGTCGTCCTGTCGCAGCGTGGCACCGCTGACGCCCTTACCGCCGCGCTTCTGAGACCGGTACAGATCGGTCTTCGTGCGCTTCGCATATCCAGTACGTGTGATCGTCACCACAACGTCCTCGCGCGCGATGAGGTCCTCCATCGAGACCTCGCCGTCGAACGGGATGATCTGGGTACGCCGCTCGTCACCGAACTTCGCGACGACCTCGGCCAGCTCCTCGGAGACGATCGCCCGCTGCCGCTCCGGCTTGGCGAGGATGTCCTTGAAGTCGGCGATCTCCAGCTCGATCTTCGCCAGCTCGTCGACGATCCGCTGCCGCTCCAGGGCGGCGAGCCGGCGCAGCTGCATGTCGAGGATCGCGGTCGCCTGGACCTCGTCCACGTCGAGCAGCTGCATCAGGCCCTGACGGGAGTCCTCGACCGTGGGCGAGCGCCGGATCAGGGCGATGACCTCGTCCAGCATGTCCAGCGCCTTGGCCAGACCGCGCAGGATGTGCGCCCGCTCCTCGGCCTTGCGCAGCCGGTAGGCGGTCCGCCGCTGGATGACCTCGATCTGGTGGTCGACGTAGTAGCGGATGAACTGCGCCAGGTTGAGCGTGCGCGGCACCCCGTCCACGATCGCCAGCATGTTGGCGCCGAACGTCTCCTGCAGCTGGGTGTGCTTGTAGAGGTTGTTCAGCACCACCTTGGCGACCGCGTCGCGCTTCAGGACCAGGATCAACCGCATGCCGGTACGGCCGGAGGACTCGTCCCGGATGTCGGCGATGCCGGTGAGCTTGCCTTCCTTGACCAGCTCGGCGATGCGCTCGGCGAGGTTGTCCGGGTTCACCTGGTACGGCAGCTCGGTCACCACGAGACACGGCCGGCCGCGGGTGTCCTCCTCGACCTCGACCACCGCGCGCATCCGGATCGAGCCACGGCCGGTCCGGTACGCGTCGTTGATCGCCGACTGGCCGACGATCAGGCCCTTGGTCGGGAAGTCCGGGCCCTTGACGAGCTCGATCATCGCTTCCAGTGCGGTCGCCTCGTCCGACTCGGGGTTGTCGAGCTGCCACTGGACGGCGCTGGCGATCTCGCCCAGGTTGTGCGGCGGGATCTTGGTGGCCATCCCGACCGCGATGCCCTCGGAGCCGTTGACCAGCAGGTTCGGGAACCGGGCCGGCAGGATCGTCGGCTCCTTGGTGCGCCCGTCGTAGTTGTCCTGCATGTCGACGGTGTCCTCGTCGATGTCCCGCAGCATCTCCATCGCCAGCGGGGACAGCTTCGCCTCGGTGTAGCGCATGGCGGCGGGCGGGTCGTTACCCGGCGAGCCGAAGTTGCCGTTGCTGTCGATCAGCGGGTAGCGCAGCGACCAGCGCTGCCCCATGCGCACCAGGGCGTCGTAGATCGACGAGTCGCCGTGCGGGTGGTAGTTGCCCATCACGTCACCGACGATGCGGGCGCACTTGACGTAACCGCGGTCGGGACGGAAGCCGGCGTCGTACATCGCGTAAAGGATCTTGCGGTGCACCGGCTTGAGGCCGTCCCGGACGTCGGGCAGCGCACGACCGACGATGACGCTCATCGCGTAGTCGAGGTACGACCGCTGCATCTCGACTTCGAGGCCGACCGGCTCGATGCGCTGTGAGACGCTGCCGCCGGTATCGGCCGGGGTCTCGTCGCCGCCGGGGGGCTCGGGAGTGTCAGTCACTTTTAACCCTTACTCAAGGTGATTCCGGGCAAATACTGCCGAAACTGGCATAAGGCTGTGGATAACACTGTGGAAAGTGGCCACACGCTGTGGATACGGCCCTCGAAACTTAAATGTCGAGGAACCTGACGTCCTTGGCGTTGCGCTGGATGAAGGACCGGCGGGCCTCCACGTCCTCGCCCATCAACACACTGAACAGCTCGTCCGCCACCGCGGCGTCGTCGAGCGTCACCTGGCGCAGCGTCCGGGTGTCCGGGTTCATCGTGGTGTCCCAGAGCTCGTCGTAGTTCATCTCGCCGAGACCCTTGAACCGCTGGATGTCGTCCGGCTTGGCGTTCGGCTTCTTCTGCTGGCGCAGGGCGATCAGACCGTCACGCTCGCGATCGGAGTAGGCGTACTGCGCGTCGTCGCCCCGCTTGTTCCACTTGAGCTTGTAGAGCGGCGGGGACGCGAGGTAGACGTGGCCCAGCTCGACCATCGGCCGCATGAAGCGGAACAGCAGGGTGAGCAGCAGCGTCTGGATGTGCTGGCCGTCGACGTCGGCGTCGGCCATCAGAATGATCTTGTGGTACCGCAGCTTCGCGATGTCGAACTCGTCGTGGATGCCGGTGCCCATGGCCGTGATCAGCGCCTGGACCTCGTTGTTCTTCAGCACCCGGTCGATCCGGGCCTTCTCCACGTTGAGGATCTTGCCGCGGATCGGCAGGATCGCCTGGATCCGGCTCTCCCGCCCGGACTTGGCCGAGCCACCGGCCGAGTCGCCCTCGACGATGAACAGCTCGGTCTCGCGCGGGTCGGTGGACTGGCAGTCGGCCAGCTTGCCGGGCATCGAGCCGGACTCCAGCAGCGACTTGCGCCGGGCCAGCTTGCGGGCCTGCTGGGCGGCGATCCGGGCGCGGGCCGCCTGATCCGCCTTCGTGATGATCATCTTGGCGTCCGCCGGGTTGCGGTCGAACCAGTCGGCGAGCTGCTCGTTCGCGACCTTCTGCACGAAGCTCTTCATGTCGGTGTTGCCGAGCTTCGTCTTGGTCTGGCCCTCGAACTGCGGGTTGGCCAGCGTCACCGAGATGATCGCGGCGAGACCCTCACGAATGTCCTCACCGGACAGTTTCTGGTCGCCCTTGAGGAATTTCTTCTCGATGCCGTAGCGGTTGACGATGCTGGTCAGCGCGGCCCGGAAGCCCTCTTCGTGCGTGCCGCCCTCATGCGTGTTGATGCGGTTGGCGAAGGTGTAGACCGACTCGCCGTACGACTCGTTCCACTGCATCGCGATCTCCAGGCCCATGCCCTCCTCGGGCACGTCGGCCTCGAACTGGATCACGGTCTTGTGGATGGCGCTCTTGCTGGCGTTGAGGTGCCGCACGAAGTCGGCGATGCCGTCCTCGTACATGAAGGAGACGCTGCGCGCCTCACCGTTCTCGTCCAGCTGGTCCGGCCGCTGGTCGGTGTAGTTGATGGTGAGTGCGCGGTTCAGGAACGCCATCTCCTGGAGCCGGCGGTAGATGGTCTGGTAGTCGAACGCGACCGTCTCGAAGATCTCCGGGTCCGGCCAGAACTGCACGGTCGAGCCGAGCTTGTCGGTCGGCTCGCCCTTCACCAGCTCGCCGGGCACCGAGTACTCGTACTTCTGCCGCCACCAGAAGCCGTCCTTCTGGATCTCGACGGCCATCCGCGTCGAGAGCGCGTTCACCACCGAGACGCCGACCCCGTGCAGACCACCGGACACCTTGTACGCCTGGCCGTCGAACTTGCCACCGGCGTGCAGCACGGTCAGCGCGACCTCGACACCCGGCTTCTTCAGGGTCGGGTGCAGGTCGACCGGGAAGCCACGGCCGTTGTCGGTGACCGAGACACCGCCGTCCGGCAGCAGGACGACGTCGATGGTGTCGCAGTACCCGGCCAGCGCCTCGTCGACGGCGTTGTCCACAACCTCCCAGACCAGGTGGTGCAGACCGCGCTCACCGGTGGAACCGATGTACATACCGGGACGCTTGCGGACCGCTTCCAGGCCTTCGAGCACGGTGATGGAGCCGGCACCGTACTCCTGCTGATTCTCAGACACCCTCGGCCACTTTCTCGTGCCGGGCCGGTGTGGCCCCGCTACGGGGTTGGCGAGCCCTCGACGGCGGCCGGCAGCACACGGGAGACCAGGGATGACACCGCGAGAAGGATGCGGACCACCGGTGGAACCGTGCGCGCCGGTCGCCGCGGACGGCCCGCGGATCGTGATCGGCTGGAAAAACCGCATAGCGTGACGATGAGGGATGGCCCGGTGGCCCTCCGCAACGTCAAGCACAGTTTTCCCGGTCGCCGTCGATTCTACTCCGCCGGACCGAATCGGCGAGGGTCCGGCACCCCTTCCGGGTGCCTGAGACTGCCGTAGCGCGACTTGAGGCGCTACCCACGTAATCCCCTACACGGCACAGCCGCCCCGTGCAATGGCAAACGCTGCGGCAGTTCCGGCCCTCGGGCGCGCCTGCGGTGCCCGGCCCACACTCACTGCGACACTGCTCGACAACGTCGCGGGCCTGTGTCGTAACCTCGCCCGCGGGCCGGAGACGGCCAGGCGGTCGCAGGGCAGGTCGAGGAGGGGTGGCCCCGGATGGCGCACGACAAGGGCCTGGACAACGTCGCGGTGCACTGGCCGCGGACGAACCAGTACTACGACCCGGTGGCTCCCGCCGAGTTCGTCGACTTCGGGGCGATCGCCGACCGGCCGGAGATCGCGGCACCCACCGGCGCGCTGGCGTTGCACGTCGCCAAGACCGGCACGGTGCGTGCCACCGCGTACACCGAACTGGTTGATCTTCTGCTTGGTCTGGAAGGTGTGCTCTACGCCACCGACGCCGCGGCCGAGGACGAGGACCCGGTGATCGACCCGGACGGCTGCGCGTGGATCGCCGGCGGTCTGGAGCGGTTCGTCGAGGGTCACGAGAAGTTCGGTGACCTGGTCACCTTCGACACCGTCACCGAGGTGCTGCGGACCGCGATCTCGGCCGGCCGGCTCCCCGAGCAGCAGCTGCGATGGCTGGACCAACGGCTCGCGGCTCTGCGTGACGACGCCGGGAACTCGCCGCACTGGAGCTTCGCGCGCACCGAGCTGGCCGTGCTGGCCGGGTTCTACCGCCGGTGCGCGGAGCGGGGTTTCGCGGTCTTCGCCGATTACTGAGCCCGATTGCTGATCCCGGCTACTGAGCCCGGCTACTGAGCCTGACTACCGAGGCCGGCGCCGGTCACTGGGGCTTTCGCGGGTGGCGGATCAGCCAGCTGACGCCACCCGCCACGGCGATCAGGACGAACACCGAGCCGACCCAGAAGATCCGGGTACGGTCCTCGACCTCGCGATGCATCCGGGCCAGCATCTCGTTGCCGTCACAGGACGACGTCGCGCCGCCGACCGAGTAAACCTGGTAGCGCCCGCCCTCGACGAACTCGTATCCACAGGACGCCGAGTCCTTGGCAGTGACTAGTGTCACTCTTTTGCCGGGATCGCCCTTGAGGACCGACTCGACGGCGAACTCGACCTCCGTGTCCGGGCCGATCCAGTCGCCGTCCACCTCCTCGACCACACCCACGAACGCCAGCTCGGCCCGCTCCAACCGATCGAAGCCACCCGCACACGAGCACGCCCACGCGGGGCTCGCCACCACCGGTAACGGGGCGAGCACGAGCAGCAGCAGGACGACGACACGGCGCAGAAGCGAGACCATGCTTCTTCAGACGTTTGTCAGGGCCGATCGGTTTCAGCCGTACGTATCTCGTGGCCCCCGGCCCTGCACCCGCCGCGGCCCCCGGTTCCACGACGGCGCCGCCGGCCCGTGGATGTTCAGCCTGGTCACCACGTTGTGGCCGACCTCCCCGGCGATCTTGCGAAGCAGAGTCGCGGTCAACATCCGCAGCTGGGTGGCCCAGGCGGTGGACTCCGCCTCGACGGTCAGCACCCCGCCCTCGATCTTGATCGGGCGGCTGTGCGCGGCGATGTCCGGCCCGACCACCTTCTCCCACGCCCCGAAGACGGTGGCCTCCGCCTTCGGCTTCTCCCAGCCCCGCGCCCTGACCAGGCGCTCCAGCATGGCACCGAACAGCTGGGGATCACGCGGGTCCGGCCCCGGCCCGGAGTAGCCGCGCAACCGCCGGCCACTGCCCTGACCACTTCCGGTCTTCCGGCGCGGTGCCCGGGCGGCGTCCCGGCGGCGAGCCAGCGCGGCGTCCAGCACCGCCCGCGCCAGTTCCGGACCGGCCAGGTCGCCGTTGTCCACAGGCTGTGGATCCGGTTCCGCCGTACGCCCGGACCGCTCAGAGCCCCCAGGACCGCCCTGGATCTCTCGGTCCTCATCCATCCCAGCCCACAGGTCGTTACGGGCCTCCACGAAGCGCTGAGGCCGGTCAGCCGACCCGTCGGGTGGCAACTCAGGGGACACGGGTCACCGATCCTGTCGTCACGTCGTAGCGCGCGCCGAGCAGACTCGCCGGCACGTCCTCCGGAACCGCACACGTCACCAGCAACTGTCCCGCGTCCGAGACCAGACCCGCCAGCCTCTCCCGGCGCGCCGTGTCCAACTCGGCGAACACGTCGTCGAGCACCAGCACCGGCTCGATGCCGTCCGACCGCAGCAGGTCGTAGGCGGCCAGCCGCAGCGCCAGCGCGAACGACCAGGACTCGCCGTGGCTCGCGTACCCCTTGACCGGCAGATCACCCAGGCTCAGCGCCAGATCGTCACGGTGCGGCCCGACCAGCGTGGTGCCGCGCTCGGTCTCGGCCACCCGGCGCTCCTCCAGCCGGGCCAGGATCGCCGCCTCCAGCGCCGGACGATCGACCGGCAGGGCATCACCCAACCGCGAGGCGTACGTGATCGTCGCCGCACCCCGGCCGGCCGCCACCGCGTCGTACGCCTTCGTCAGGTGCGGAGCCAGCGCCGACGTCAGCTCCAGCCGGCCGGCCAGCAGCTCCGCCCCGTGATGGGCCAGATGGTGATCCCAGACCGCCAGTGTCGACAGGTCCTGGCCACGAGTCCCGCCCACCTTGCGATTCAGGTAGGCGTTGCGCAGCAGAGCGTTCCGCTGCTTGATCACCCGGTCGTAGTCGGCGCGCACCCCCGCGTACCGCGGCTGGCGGGCCACCAGCAGATCGTCCAGGTACCGCCGGCGCTCCGACGGATCGCCCCGAACCAGCTCCAGGTCCTCCGGGGCGAACAGCACCATCCGCAGCGCGCCCAGCACGTCCCGGGGCCGGCGCACCGGCGAGCGGTTCAGCCGGGCCCGGTTCGCCCGGCCCGGCACGATCTCCAGCTCCACCAGCAGCTCACGGCCGTCGTGGACGAGAGCGCAGCGAACCACCGCCGAGGTCGCCCCCCGCCGCACCAGCGGAGCGTCGGTGGCCACCCGGTGACTGTCCAGAGTGGCCACGTAACCCAGGGCCTCGATCAGGTTCGTCTTGCCCATGCCGTTCTGCCCGACCAGCACGGACACGCCGGGATCGAGATCGACCGCCACCCGCTCATAGCTTCGGAAGTCGGTGAGCTCGACCCGGCGTACGTGCATGGATCAGCGCTTGACGGCGTGTCCACCGAACTGCTGGCGCAGCGCGGCGACCGCCTTCATGGCCGGCGAGTCCTCCTGGCGGGACTCGAAACGGGTGAAGATCGACGCGGCCAGGACATGCGCCGGTACGGCCAGACGCACCGCCTCGTCGACGGTCCACCGGCCCTCGCCGGTGTCCTCCACGTAGCCCTTGAGGTTGGCCAGCGTCGGGTCCTCGTCCAGCGCCCGGTCCAGCAGATCCAGCAGCCAGGACTTGACGACGCTGCCCTCACGCCAGCTCTTGATGACCGCCGGCACGTCGTGGACCAGCTCGGACGCCAGGAGGATCTCGTACCCCTCGCCGTACGCCTGCATCATCCCGTACTCGATGCCGTTGTGGATCATCTTGGCGTAGTGGCCGGCGCCGTGCGTGCCGGCGTGCGCGAAGCCGAACTCACCGGCCGGCTTGAGCGCCTCGAAGATCGGCTTGCAGTGCTCCACCTGCTCGGCGTCACCGCCGACCATCAGCGCGTAGCCGTTGGTGATGCCCCACACGCCGCCCGACACACCGACGTCCAGGTAGTGGATGCCCTTGGCCTTGAGCCGCTCGGCCCGCGGACCGTCGTCGGTGAACTTCGAGTTGCCGCCGTCGATGATGATGTCGCCGGCCTCGAGGACCTCGGCGAGCTGGTTGATCGTGTCCTCGGTGATCTTGCCGGCCGGCACCATGGTCCAGACGACACGCGGCCCCGCCAGCTTCTCGGCCAGCTCGGCCAGGTTGGCGACGTCACTCTTGTCCGGGTTGTGGTCGAATCCGACGACCTCGTGCCCCGCTGCACGCAGTCGTTCCCGCATGTTGCCACCCATGCGGCCGAGACCGATCAGGCCGAGTTGCATGGTGATCTCCCTAGATGAGCGATTGGTTCAAGCTCAGTATCAGCGAGTCACCCGGATCGGCATGATCAGATAGCGGTAACCCGGGATGATTTCGCCGCTTTCGCCAGCGGGGGAGATCACAGCCGGCTTGAACGCGTCGACGAACGCGAACACCGCCGTCGGCGACCCCAGGTTCTGCAGACCGTCGATCAGGTACTGCGGGTTGAAGCCGATCGTCAGCGGCTCACCGGTGAACGCCGCCTCGGCCGCCTCGCTGGCCCGCGCCTCCTCGGTGCCACCCGCCTCGACCACCACGCCGTCCTCGCTGAAGCTCAGCAGCACCGGGGTCTGGCGCTCGGCCACCAGGGCGACCCGTCGGACCACCTCCACCAGAGCCGACACCGCCACCCGGGCCTCGGCGTTGTGCGACGCCGGGAACAGCGAACGCACCGGCGGGTAGTTCGCCCCGTCTAGCAGACGGCTCGTCGTCCGGCGGGCGCCACCGGCGAAACCGATCATGCCCTCACCGGCGCTGCCCTGCGCCAGAGCCAGCGTCACCGCACCGCCCGCCGGGCCCAGCGCCTTCGCCGTGTCGTTCAGGGTCTTCGCCGGCACCAGCGCGTTCAGGCTGATCTCCGGGTCGTCCGGGCTCCACTCGATCTCCCGCATGGCCAGCCGGTACCGGTCGGTCGCCAGCAGCGCCATCGTCGAACCGTTCAACTCCAGGCGCACACCCGTCATCATCGGCAGGGTCTCGTCCCGACCTGCGGCGATCGCGACCTGGGAAACCGCTGAGGCGAACGTCGAGGCGTCGACAGTGCCCGCGCTGGACGGCATGTCCGGCAGCGACGGGTAGTCCTCCACAGGCATCGTCGGCAGGGTGAACCGCGCGCTGCCGCAGACCAGCTCGAGATGCGCGCCGACCGCGGCGATGTCCACCGGCTTGCCCGGCAGGGCCTTGGTGATCTCGGCGAGCAGACGGCCGGAGACCAGTGCGGCCCCGTCGGCGTCGGCCTGCACCTCGACACTCACCTGGCTGGAGACCTCGTAGTCGAAGCCGGACACCTGCAGGCGCCCGTTGGCGACCCGGAGCATCACCCCGGCGAGAACCGGCACCGAGGGCCGGCTCGGCAGGCTCTTGGCTGTCCACGCCACGGCGTCGGCGAGCGCGTCACGCTCCACCCGGAACTTCATGCTGTCCTCCGCGATGCGTCCTCATACAGGGGCATGGACCCCACTGAACTCTATGGCTCCGGCGGTGCTGATGCGTGCCCGGCCCTGGTCCGGCTTCTTACACCGCCGAGGGCGAGGACTCCAACTCTCCGAGCCCCTGCTTCCCGGTGCTTGGTGAACCTCGACCGAGGCGAACCTCGAACCGAGCCTCCAACCTTCCACAACGCTGATGATTGGTTTTTGTTCTCTTAGAAGAGATAACTAGTCGTCTTCATCGGGGCTGTGTGTTCTGTGGAAAACCGGCGTTTGTGCTGGTGAGAGAGTTATCCACGTGTGATTCACATGTGGGAAACCCGGGTATAACTCGGGGTCTCTGTCCACAGCGATGATCGTTCCCCAGGGTTATCCACCGTTGTCCACAGGCTGTCCCCAGGCTATCCACCGGTTTTATCCCCCGGCCTGTGCATAACGCAGGGACGGTCCTGACTCGTCGTCCCCAGAACCTTCAACAGGATATCCACAGGCTTCCACAGGCTGTGAGATCAACTACGACCCTCTGTGTCTGTCCACATCGATTTCCACAGAGTTGATGCACATCTGTGGATAACCGGGTCGGGAGATATCCACCGCCTGGGGATCCAGCCTGTGGATGCCTGTGGATTAGTGTGGAAAACGTTGGCACGTAACTGGACCGTTCCGACGTTGACAAATCGCTGTGGATCACTTCGGAAAACAGGCGTTGAGCAGCGTCGATATTGTGGATTCCGGTAGTTGATCTGGGCATAACTTGTGGAAAACCCGGTGTATTACCCGTGGATAAGTAGCGATCGCTCGTGAAAGTGCAGCTCAGAGTCGGTTCACTCGTTCGTGGAGAACCTGGGGATAACTACGAATCGGCTGCTTCAGGCGTCGACGCCCGTCCCTGCGTGCCCCCGGATGTGGACGATCAAAACCGTGCCGGTCCGAGCCGGCGCCCCACTCCCTGTGGATTTCCTTCCCATTGGGTACGCGGAACGACAGCTGAGCCCTCCAGCCGTCCCTGAGGCCATCGTTTTCCTGCAGCTCAGAGCACTTGTCCACAGCCCAGTGAGCGATTCGTGGCGTCCCGCGTCAGCCTGTGGATCCAGGGCCCGTGCGGCATGTCCGGGCCCGGCTGCCGGGCGCTGCCGGGGCATATCCGGGGTTGTCCACAGCAGGACCCCAACCGGTGCTGTCGTGGCGTCCTGGCGTGGCCGGCCTGATGTCACTGTCCCGGCATAACCCGCGCTGGTGGGATCCGCGCTGAAGTGCCCGCGCTCGTAGGGCACGCACTGGTATGGCCTGCCCTGGTAGTACCTGCCCTGGTAGTGCCCGCGCCGGTGGGATCCGCCTTGGTAGGACCCGCCTTGTGTGATCGACGAGCTGGTGCAGATGGCGCGTCGATCCGTGATCATCGCCAGGTGTCGAGCCGTTCGCCAGGCACCGAACCGTCTCGCGGAGCCTCACCGTCAGCCCGAACCGCAGGCCTGCTATTTCGTAGCCAGCTCCCGCGCCGGTCATCGTGTTCCTCACAGATGTGCAGGTCAGAGCTTCGCTGATGGAGTTTCAGACAGGGGCTAACGGAGTTTCGGGAACCAGGTTCGGCGTAGGCCTACCCAGCCGGCAGGGCGGCTCCCTTACGGACTCGGGCATCCGTTTGTGAACGGTGTTTGTCCCGCGCTCAAACCGTCCGCGCAAGGCACGTCAGTCCCATGAGCCGCGCTGTTCCGGATTGTCGAAGTCGGGCCTGCCCGTCATACCGCCACTGCCCGGCACACCATTCCGCGTCGACGAGTCTATTGCGCTGGTTAATACAGCTATCAAATTATTTTAACACATTTAGTTGTCTTTAAAATGCTAAAGGCTTTTGCGAATTTAAATAGGATTTAGTGCGTTTTAGTTTGTGCAGTAGTGTGCATTTTATTATAAAAAATAATGATTCGAGGGCGAGGGCGAGGGCGAGGGCGAGGGCGAGGGCGAGGGCGAGGGCGAGGGCGAGGGCGAGGGCGAGGGCGAGAGCGAGGGCGAGAGCGAGAGCAGCGAGAGCAGCGAGAGCAGCGAGAGCAGCGAGAGCGGCCAAAGGGCGACGACGGCGATGACGGCGGCGGAGCGCGAGGGTGACGGCAGGGCGACGTGCGGGTGCGGAGCGCTGGCGTGCCAGCAGGCGGGGCGCGAAAACAGGGGCGCGGCCGTGCCGTCGGAGCGGGAGGGCGGGGCGGAAAGGCGGAGAGCGGGTGTGCCAGTAAGGGCGGGGCGCGAAGGCGTCAACAGGGCAGGGGCGTGGATGTCCCAGCAGGCCGAGCGCGAGGGCAGGGCGCGGGGGTGGGCGTGTCAGCAGGGTGTGACGGTGAGGCGGGGTGTGAGTTTTGGGCGCGGGAGCGCGTGGGATCGGGACGGAGGCTTGGTAACCGGCCTCTTGATGTCATCCCAGGGCGTGACCTTTTCGGTCGGGCCGAGTGCTGATGATTGGCCCTCTGTGCCCGAGCCCATGCCGTGCAGCCGAGACGGCAGCCGGCGGTGCCTACAGCTGGACGGCAGCCGGCGGCGCCCACAGCTGGAACGGCAGCCGACGGCGCCCACAGTTGGACGTCAGTCGGCGGTGCCCACAGCTGAGAGGGCATCTGTTGGCGTTGGCTCCGAGGTGGCGTTGGCATCGCGATGTGGTTGGTCGGCGCTCAGGTTGGCGTTGGCCTGATCGGGGCTTAGGCCGGGTGCGGCCGGGGCCACATCGGTGACCCTGCCTCCACCGTGATCTTGGTGAATTCCCCACCGGAGGAGGCCTTTCTCGGCGGCGCGGCTGTCGGCCGCGCAAGCGCTCTCTACGTCCGATCTTGGCCGGTTTACCACCGAAAGAGTCTTCCTCTGGGCTGCCGGCCCGGACGCGGTCAATTCTCCGCGCGAGTATCCGCCTTTCGGCCCCACCCTGGCCAATTTTGGTGGATTTACCACCGTTTTAGGTGGTAAATCCACCAAAATCTCTGCTGAGCGGGTTGCCCGCGCGAGGGCTTGACCGCAAGTGATCAGGCGGCCAAGAGCGAGGCTCGAAAGCGGTGGTAAACCGGGCAAGATCGGGGATTTTCGGTTGCTTGTGCGCGGGATTGGCCGCACGAGGCCCGGCTGCCGAGGAGAAGGCTCTGAACGGTAGTGAATCCGCCAAGATCTGCCGGGCTGTGAGCCCTTGTGCGACGGACCCACTTGAGAAGGGCGCCGACGGGGATGCCAGCCGAGGGAGGGCCAAATCGGCGGAAAAGTGCCGACAACTTGAGATGGCTGGTCGTTCCCGTTAGGGATCTAAGGGTCAAGGCACCGGAGCGCCTCCGCGATGGGACGACGGGACGCTGAAGGTGGCGGGATGTCGGGCCCTCAGGCACCGGGCGGCGCGGGGATGTTGCGACGCGGGAATTTGGGCCTGTGGGGACTTGGCGGGCGGGGGCTGGGCGGGCGGGGGCTGGGCGGGCGGGAATTGGCACTGCGGTGGTTGCCTCAACCCTGCCTGGGTGTCGTCCGTTGCATGTGGTGGCTACGGGGTGGGGGCCCGCTATGGGTGGGCGGGGCTGGGAGGGGTAGGCGGTGATGGGGTAGCACAGCCCGGCGGTGGTGGGAAGGTCGTCAGCCGGCGCCGCCTGATCGCCCGGGGCTGGGCCCCGGGGTGCGGTTGGGGGCCCCTGGGGCGTACCAAATCAGGTGTTTTGTTTGATTCTGTTGGTTAGTTCGGCGATCTGGTTGTAAAGGGAACGCCGTTCGGCCATGTGTTGGCGGATTTTGCGGTCGGCGTGCATCACCGTGGTGTGGTCGCGGCCGCCGAAGGCCTGGCCGATGCGGGGTAGGGAGAGGTCGGTCAGCTCGCGGCAGAGGTACATCGCGACCTGGCGGGCGTTGACCAGGACGCGGCTGCGGGAGTGGCCTCGCAGGTCCTCCAGGGAGACGCCGAAGTAGTCGGCCGTGGAGACCATGATCTGGTCGGCGGTGATCTCCGGGCCGGCGCCGTCCGGCATGAAGTCGCGCAGGACCTCCTCGGCCAGGGAGAGCTGGACCGGGGAGCGGGTGAGGCTGGCGAAAGCGGTCACCCGGATGAGGGCGCCCTCCAGCTCGCGGATCGAGTTCGACACCCGGGAGGCGATGAATTCCAGGACGTCGTCGGGCGCGTACATGCGCTCCTGGGCGGCCTTCTTCTGGAGGATCGCGATACGCGTCTCCAGGTCGGGTGGCTGGATGTCGGCGAGCAGGCCCCACTCGAAGCGGGTCCGCATCCGGTCCTCCAGGGTGGCCAGCTGGCGCGGGGAGCGGTCTGAGCTGATCACGATCTGTTTGTTCGCGTTGTGCAGCGTGTTGAAGGTGTGGAAGAACTCCTCCTGCGTCCGCTCGCGGTTCTCCAGGAACTGGATGTCGTCGATCAGCAGGATGTCGACGTCGCGGTAGCGGCGCTGGAACGCCTGCGTCTTGTCGTCGCGCAGGCTGTTGATGAAATCGTTGGTGAACTCCTCGGTCGACACGTAGCGGACCGAGCGCGCGTGCCCCAGAGTGGTGGCGTAGTGGCCGATGGCGTGCAGCAGGTGGGTCTTGCCCAGCCCGGAGCTGCCGTAGATGAACAGCGGGTTGTACGCCTTCGCCGGCGACTCGGCGACCGCGACCGCCGCGGCGTGCGCGAACCGGTTGGACGAGCCGATGACGAACGTCTCGAACATGTACTTCGGGTTGAGCCGGTTGCCGTCCTGCCCGCCGGGACGCGGGGTGGTGCCGGGGCCGCGCAGGTCGATCGCCGGCCGGCCGGGGCCGTTGTCGCCACGCATCGGGACGTCGTCGCGACGGTCCGGACCCGGCATCGGGCGGTCGTCGGGATGACGCTGATTGTCGCGGAGTTGCGCGGCGTCGGCAGCCAACCGGTGCGCCACCGCGTCGTTGGGCTGATCGTTCTCGACCGGGCGGGTGGCCGGCGACCGGTTCACCTGCGGCGGCGCCGACGACGGCATCGGGTCGGCGAACAGCGCCTCCTGGCCGGTCGGAACACCGCGGGAGTACGGCGTCTGCGGTGCCGAATGCTGGGCCGAACCGGTCGGGTAAGGCTCGGGCGCGTGCTCGGCCGGGCCGAACGCCTGCTGCTGGTACGGCGGCTCGGGCATCCGCTGCGGGCCCGGATAGGCGGGCAGCTCCGGCTGATAGGGGCCGGCGTCCGCGTAGTGCCGCGGCTGCGGGTCGGCCATCGGCGCGACCTGCTCGGACGGGGTGCCGTAGACGGTGCCGGGCATGCCGGAGCCGTCCTCCGGAGGCCGGACCGTGACAGCCACCTGAATGGGCCGGTTCAGCCGCTTGGTGAGCGCCTCGGTGATCGCCGGGCGCAGCCGGGACTCGATGATGTCGCGGGTGTAGGTGTCCGGAACCGATAGGAGAGCGGTGTCTTCGACTATCGCCCTCAGCCGGGTGAACTGTAGATAGGCGCGCTGCTGCCGTGACGCGATCTCGTCGGACAGCTCGTCCAACGTCTCACGCCACAACGTGCCCAGGTCGACCTGATCGGCCACCGCCGCGCCACCCCCATCGCCACCGACCCCCGGTGAGCCTTGTCCGGCCTTTCGCCAACCCAACACAGTCAACGTGCTGAGCACGCACGGTGCCAACCGGCTATCCACAGGTTATCCACAAGCCGTGGGGTTGCCGGTGGCCGCTCCCGGCCGGATGGTCGGCAGGTCACCGGAGCCTGTGGTGGCGCGGGTGGTGAACTGGCTCGTCACAGGCTCACCACAGGGCTCACCGTGGCGAACGATCAACCTGCTTGTCCGGTTTTGGCCGTCGCTTCGCGGTTCACGAACGGCCGATGAGACCAGCAACCGCGCACGCTAACAGCGCCGACTGGCGGGTTACAACTGTCGCGCCGGCCGTCCACCGCCCGGTCGCGGGAAAAGATTCACTGTGTGCACGGAAAGACCGGGCAGGTCCTGGGTACACGCCTGAGCCGACGTGCCGACTCAGGATATGGTTGACCCCCATGATGCCCCTGCGTAGGGTTGGGCGGTTGCTCCGCCGCGCTCTGCTAGAGTGGCGTCTTGCAGCGGATGCCCCCAGAGTCGTAGTACGAAGACGGAGTTTTTGACGTGAGCAAGCGCACCTATCAGCCGAACAACCGTCGGCGCGCCAAGACCCACGGCTTCCGGCTGCGCATGCGCACCCGTGCCGGTCGCGCCATCCTGTCTGCCCGCCGTACCAAGGGCCGCGACAAGCTGTCGGCCTGAGCCGACCGCTAGTCGGGTCGGAATGCCCAGGTAGTCGTGCTAGCCGCGACGCAACGACTGCGGCGTAGCGACGACTTCGCCGCAGCGATCCGCGGCGGCCGTCGAGCCGGCTGCGGCACCCTGGTCGTTCACCTGCTTATCGACGAGCCGGCGTCCGCCTCCACGGCGCGCGCCGGCTTTGTCGTATCCAAAGCGGTGGGCAACGCGGTGGTGCGTAATAAGGTCCGACGCCGACTGCGTCACCTCGTCCGGCCACTCCTCAGCGATCTCCCGGCGGGAGCGTCACTGGTGGTTCGGGCACTTCCGGCTGCCGCCGGCGCCACGTACGCCACGCTGGCCACTGATCTGGAGAGCGCGCTCGTCTCGGCGCGTAAACCACGGCGGCCACGATGAGCCTGGCCGCCCGCCTCTTGACGGCGGTTGTTGTCGCGTACCGTCGATACTTGAGTCCGGCGCTGCCGGCCCGCTGTCGGTTCTACCCCTCGTGCAGCGCGTACGCCCAGGAGTCACTGGCGCGTCACGGCGCGGTCCGAGGGGCCGGCCTGGCGATCTGGCGGCTCTTGAAGTGCCATCCCTTCCACCCTGGCGGGTATGACCCGGTGCCTGACCCGATCCGTCACCGTCCTGCCGATGTGACTGGAGCTATAGATTGAGTCTGGACCCGATCTACTACGTCATCTCGTGGATTCTTCTGCGATGGCATTCACTGTGGGACGCGATCGGCATACCTGACGGTCGTGTCATCGGCACCAACTGGGCATGGATCCTGGCGATCTTCTTCCTGGTGGTGACACTGCGGGTCATCCTCTTCCCGGTCTTCGTCAAGCAGATCAAGAGCCAGCGCGCGATCCAGGCGCTGCAGCCCAAGGTCAAGGCCCTGCAGGAGAAGCACAAGGGCGACCGGGAGACGCTCCAGAAAGAAATGATGGAGCTGTACCGGGTCGAGAAGGCCAACCCGCTGATGGGTTGCCTCCCGATGTTCCTGCAGATCCCGGTCTTCTTCGGCCTCTTCCACGTGCTCCAGCACCTCGACCCGACGATCTCGGACGCCAACAAGCAGCTGTACGGCTGGCCGCTCGAGCAGTTCAACAGCGCCGCCGTCGCGCACCTGTTCAACGCGCCGATCAGTGCCAAGTTCGGGTCGTCCAGCGCCGAGCTGGCCGCGCTCAACGCCGACGGCCTCACCGTCAAGATCCTGGCCGCCGTCCTGGTTCTGATCATGATGGCCACCACGTTCCTCACCCAGCGCCAGATGATCCTCAAGACCGGCTGGGCCGAGGACCCGCAGCAGCTGATGATCCAGCGGCTGATGCTCTACGGCATCCCGTTCACGCTGCTCTTCTCCGGCGCGCTGTTCCCGATCGGTGTCGTCATCTACTGGGTCACGAACAACCTGTTCACCCTGGCCCAGCAGCAGTGGGTGCTCCGCAAGTTCCCGCCGCCGGCGATGGCGAACAAGGGCGGTTCCACCGCCCGCCCGGCCACCGGCACCAAGACCGCGGGCACCGCCAAGAACCCGGTCCAGCCGGCCCGCACCGGTGGCCTCTTCGGCCGCAAGCCGGCCACCCCGGAGCCGACCAGCCCGGTGGTCGACACCAAGGCGCTCGCACCCAAGCCGGGTGCCAAACCGGTGAATCCCAAGAAGGGCGCCCGACCGGCGAACAAACCCAAGGGATGATCGCTGCCCGGGGCCACCACGCCCCGGGCGCTCACCTTGGCCCACACAGACCTCCCCGCGCCGGCAGGCACGACGCAGCAGGCGCGGGAAACAGCGGACCGACTCCGGTCGGGCCCGAGTGACAACGGAGATGAGACCGTGACCGACACCAGCACTCCCGCTTCCGCCTCTTCGGAGACCGCCACCTCGGAGACCGCTTCCACGGAGACGACCGAGGCGGCCGAGACCACCGAGGTCAAGAAGCCGGAGACCGTCGCCTCGGAGGGGGACCTGTTCCGCCAGAGCGAGATCGCCGCGGACTACATCGAGGGTCTGCTGGACATCCTGGACTACGACGGCGACATCGACGAGCTCGTCTCCGCGGGCCGCCCGATGGTCGAGGTCGTCGGCGGCCGTCTCCAGCCGCTCGTCGGCCAGCGCGGCGCCACCGTGGAGGCCCTCCAGGAACTCACCCGCCTGGCGATCTTCCGGGCCACCGGCTCGCCCAGCCGCCTCCTGCTCGACATCGGCGGCTACCGGGCCGCCCGCCGTAAGGAACTCGGCGCCGTCGCCCGCAACGCCGTCGAGAAGGTCAAGGAGCACGGCGACCCGGTTCGCCTGGAGCCGATGTCCGCCTTCGAGCGCAAGTGCGTGCACGACGTGGTCAACGCGATCACCGGCGTGCAGAGTGAGTCCGAGGGCGTAGAGCCAAACCGCCGGATTGTCGTACGGGTGGCGGACTGATCGTGTCTTCGCCCCGCCACGACGCGGGTGACTCCGGCCCGGGCGTCGTCTCGCCCGGGCCGTCGTCTGCCCGCCAGGTTTTCGGCGATCGACTGGATCTGGCCGGTCGCTACGCGGAGTTGCTCGCCACCGATGGTGTCGTCCGTGGGCTGATCGGGCCCCGGGAAGCACCACGGCTCTGGGAGCGGCACCTCATCAACTGCGGTGTGATGGAGACCCTCATCCCGGACGGGGCGTCGGTGATCGATGTCGGCTCCGGAGCCGGGCTGCCCGGCCTGGTCCTCGCCATCGCCCGCCCCGACCTCCGCATCACCCTCGTTGAGCCGCTGGCCCGGCGCACCGCTTTCCTCGACGAGGCGGTCGAGTCGCTCGGGCTGGACAACGTCTCCGTCGTACGCGGGCGGGCCGAAGACGTCGATCTACCCGGAGCCGACGTGGTGACCGCTCGGGCCGTCGCGGCGCTCGACAAGCTCGCCGGATGGTGCCTGCCGCTGGCTGCTGTCGGTGGCCGGCTGCTCGCGATGAAGGGGTCGTCGGCAGCTGAGGAGATCGCCGCCGCTCAGGAGGCCGTCACTTCACTCGGTGGAGGGGAGGCCGTCATCCATCTGTGTGGGGTCGGGTTGATCGATCCGCCTACGACGGTGGTGGAGATTCCGGTGCTGTCCCGGGCTCCCTCCCGCACCTCGCCCCGCACCTCGACACGTGCCACTTCGCGCGCCTCGTCACGTTCTTCCTCACGGTCGTCTTCGCGTCGGCGGTAGGCGGGCTCACCGATCCGGATTGCGGGCGGTCAGGGGGGCTGTGAGGGGCGTTAGTGGTGCTCTTGAGGCCCGTACCCAATCGCGGTGGGGTGGCCCTGAGTGACGTTGCGCTCCTCGCGGAACGGACGGACGGCCATGGCGGCTGGTGCCCGACACCCGTAGGCTGGCCGGATGTCGATAGTGTCTCCCTTGTTCTGCCGGCCGACCCCTTCCTAGCCATCAGGGATGAAGCGGTGCATGAGTACGGTGTTTCACGTGAAACCGAGTCGCCTCTCGACAGGCCGTCGGGAGTGAGCGTGGGCGGGCTGCACGCTGGCGATCAAGACCTTCCTTCATATGGGTATGGCACACCTCTGCCACACCAAACCGCTGGCGCTCCTTCTTCAGGGGCGTCGGTTCAGTCCACCGAGCATGTTTCACGTGAAACGCCGGGGTCGGATGAGGATGATCCACCCCTTGCTATGGAAGCGTTGCGAGCTGTGCAGATCCTCAACCCGAGCGGCGAGATCATCATGCCGCGCCCAGACCACCCGCGGGTGATTTGCGTCGCCAACCAGAAGGGCGGCGTCGGGAAGACGACCACGACGGTCAACCTTGCCGTGGCGCTCGCGCTGCATGGCAACCGTGTGCTGGTGGTTGACCTGGACCCGCAGGGCAATGCCTCCACCGGCCTGAACGTGCCGCACCACGCTGGCGTGCCGGACGTCTACGACTGCCTGATCGACAATGTGCCGCTGGCTGAGGTGGCGCAGCAGGTTGAGGGCATCCCCAACCTGTACTGCGTGCCGGCCACCATCGACCTGGCCGGTGCCGAGATCGAGCTGGTGTCGGTCGTGGCGCGTGAGTCCCGGTTGGCCCGGGCGATCGCCAGCCACCCGGAGAAGTTCGACTACGTCTTCATCGACTGCCCTCCGTCGCTGGGCCTGCTGACGGTCAATGCGCTCTGCGCCGCGCAGGAGGTGCTGATCCCGATCCAGTGCGAGTACTACGCACTGGAAGGTCTCAATCAGCTGATCAACAACATCAACTTGGTGCGTCAGCACCTCAATCCGACCCTCGATGTCTCTACGATCTTGTTGACGATGTACGACCGGCGTACGCGTCTGGCAGATGCGGTGGAGCAGGATGTGCGGAACCACTTCGGCGCCAAGGTGCTGAACGCGGTGATTCCCCGGAACGTACGAGTTTCGGAGGCACCGAGCTACGGCCAGTCGGTGATGACTTACGATCCGGGTTCACGAGGAGCCACGAGCTACTTCGAGGCTGCGCTGGAACTCGCCATGCGTGGAGTCAACACTGGAGGGGCGGCATGAAGAACCGGCGGGGTGGCTTGGGCCGTGGCCTGGGCGCGCTGATTCCTACGGCGCCTGCCGGGGAAGCGGCTACCTCCGTCGAGGTGCTTCCTGATCAGAGCTCCTCTGGTGGTTCTTCGTCCCCCGCGATCTCGTCAGTTGGCAACGCGGCTCCGGCTGTGCCGACTCCGTCGGACGCCCTGGGCTCTCCGGATTCCTCAGTCTCCCGGGATTCCTCAGCCTCCCGGGATTCCTCGGGCTCCCGGGACTCTTTGGAATCCTTGGACTCCTTTGAAGATGATCGTGGGCTGGCGCCGGTGCCCGGTGCGCGGTTCGCTGAACTGCCCGTCTCGGCGATCGAGCCCAACGCCAAGCAGCCGCGTCATGTCTTCGACGAAGAAGCGCTGGAGGAGCTGAAAACCTCCATCCAAGAGGTCGGCTTCCTGCAGCCGATCGTGGTGCGCGACCTCGGTGACGGCCGGTACGAGCTGGTCATGGGTGAGCGGCGGTGGCGTGCCGCGCAAGCCGTCGGGCGGGAGACCATCCCCGCGATCGTCCGGGACACACCCGACGATGCGATGCTGCGGGACGCGCTGCTGGAGAACATCCACCGGGCCAACCTCAACCCGCTGGAAGAAGCCGCCGCCTACCAGCAGCTGCTGGAAGAATTCGGTGCCACCCATGAGGAGCTGGCCCGGCGGATCGGGCGCAGCCGGCCGCAGATCTCCAACACCATTCGGTTGATGAACCTGCCGGCCGCGGTCCAACGGCGGGTTGCCGCGGGCATCCTGTCGGCGGGGCATGCTCGGGCGCTGCTCGGGCTCGACAACAGTGCGGCCCAGGATGCGCTCGCTGAGCGGATCGTCAAAGAAGGCTTGTCGGTACGAGCCACCGAAGAGATCGTGCACCTGGCGGCGTCAGACGACTCGATGGTGAAGAAGCCGGCCGCAGCCCGTAGGGCGAAGGTGCACGCGCCGGCCCTGAACGATCTGGCGGAGCGGTTGTCCGATCGCTTCGACACCAGAGTCAAAGTCGACATCGGCCGGAACAAGGGCAAGATCACGATCGAGTTCGCGACCGTCGACGACCTGGAGCGCATAGTCGGCATGATCGGCGTGGAAGAGGAAGGCGCCCCTCGCGCCGGCGATGAGCCGGAGGAGTAGGGCGGTTCGTGACGGGGCTTTGCCCGAAGGCGCGTGGGTCACTCACGCGCCTTCGGCGTTTCTGGACCTGGACGCCGCCCGAACGGTTCTGTCAGAACGATTCTCCTGAGATTTCTAACTGGCATCGCAGCGTGCGGTTGACTCTTGGAATGCGGTTTTTGGGGTTTTTGTCGCCTAAATTTTTGCAGTCGCACCAAAATAAAAGTAGATTTCACTTTCTAGGTAGTGGACTTTCGGCTCGGTGCTGTTCGAGCCTGTCTTTGAGACTCAAGCCAACGTGGGGACACTTCTCCGTTCGGGAGGCCACCTTGGTCGTGTTCCAATGCGGCTCCGGATCATTTGCTGTCTTCGCCTGGCGTGGGCGCCAGCCTGTCTCTTGGTGAGAGGATTTCCGCGAATGTGTCGTGAGTGAGCTGTCATCCTTGAGCGAGGGCCATCGCGGGTTGCCGTAGTGCCGTCGCCGACTGTTCCGCCCATCGAGTAGTCAGTCGTGGCCGGCTCTGGTTCTAGCCGTCCGAGTCGTCGACCCCTAAGGCGTGTTTCATAAGCCGGTCAGAGCCACTCGCAGATGATGACGATGGTCAGGACGGCTTGGAACCTGACGGCGAGTTTGTCGTAGCGGGTGGCGACGCCGCGGTGGCGTTTGAGTCGGGCAATGCCGTTCTCGACAGCGTGGCGCAGCTTGTAGAGCTCCTTGTCGAAGGCCGGCGGGCGTCCGCCCTTGGAGCCCTTGGCCTTGCGGTGGGCGTCTTGGTCCTTCTTGCTCGGGATGCAGGCCTTGATCCCGCGTTTACGCAGGTAGTCACGGTTGCCGCGGCTGGTGTAGGCCTTGTCGGCCAGCACCAGGCCGGGCCGGGTCCGGGGCCGCCCCACCCCGAGACGGGTCACCCGGATCCGGCCCAGCACCGGGATGAACTGCGGGCTGTCACCGCGATGCCCGGCGGTCACGATCAGCGACAGCACCTTCTGCCCCTGCTCACACGCGAGATGAGTCTTGGTGGTCAGTCCACCCCGGGACCGCCCCAGCGCGTGATCGGCCGGTTCCTCGTGCACACCGCCGGGTGGTTCTTTCTGTAGGTGGCCGTCCTTGCGCGCGCCGGCGGCATGCTGATGTGCCCGGCTGGTCGTCGAGTCCACGCTGACCGTCCAGCCGATCCGGCCGTCCGCGTCGGCGCCGGCCTGCGAGGCGGACAGGATTCGGTCCCAGGTGCCATCGCGCTGCCAACGGCGGAACAGGCCGTAGACGGTCTGCCAGGGCCCGTACCCGGCGGGGACGTCACGCCACGGGGACCCGGTCCGGATCCGCCACCGCATATCATCGATGAGCTGCCGTTTCTCCCACTTCGGCGGACGACCCGTTGGTGACGCGGCGGGAAGGAGCGGGGCCAGGACAGCCCACTGCCGGTCGGTCAGGTCGTGCCGCCTCGTCACCGCTACGCTGGACACGAGGTCTCCGGTATGAAGTTCTTGCTTGGTCGCAGAACCAGATACCGGAGACCTCTTCAGTTATCGATCACCGCCACGCGTGACATCGATCAACCT